>DATNQS010000657.1:0-6033 GCA_036703925.1 Candidatus Sericytochromatia bacterium | reverse complement strand
GCAGAAAGCTGCCAAACTGCTTGACCAGGCAAATAAACAGCACAAAAAACGGCAATACTCCCAGGCACTTGCTACCTACGACAAAGTACTGAAGCTAAAGCCAGAGACCGTAGCAGCGTACTGGGGACGTTGTGATTCCTTAGTGGAGCTAAAACGACCAGATCAGGCGTTGGTTGCATGTAATGATGCCCTTGACCTCAACCCTGACTATGCTGAAGCCTTGTGGAGTCAAGGCAAAGCGTTAAAACAGAAAGAGCGTTTGCTCGAAGCACTTGACTCGTTTGAGCAAGCAACGCTACTGAAGCCAACATTTACGAATGCCTGGGTAGAGCAAGGCATGACACTACAAGAATTTGGTCGATCGGCCGAAGCGATCGATGCACTAGACATCGCGATCGAACTGAATCGCAACTCTGCCGAAGCCTGGAGTACTAAAGGTGCAGCTCTATGGAATCTAGGGCGCTACGATCAGGCGATCGAGTCATTAGACAAAGCCCTTCAAATTCAACCTACAGCAGCGGGTGCCCTTGCCCTACGTCAGCAGGCACGCACACAAATGGGCTATTAAGCCCACAGCAACTAGCTTGAAAATAGTCTGAATGCCACCGCTCACTGCTCCGACAGCAAGCAATGGCATCCATGCAAATTATTCTGCGTCTACTTCTACGTTTGTAAGCACAGGCAGTCTAGCTTGCAGCGCCCACAGGGAATTTCACGTCAGCAGGAGACTGGTTGTCAGGTTCCACTGCTTTACCTTCGATGAAGGAACGCAGCATCCACGCCATTTCTTCGTGCCCTTCCATTAACCCTGTAAGGAAGTCAGCCGTGCCCTGGTCATGGAACTCGTCAGAACACTGATCAATGTGTTCGCGTAGATTGCGGATGATCTGTTCGTGATCATCTACCAGGTTAGAGACCATTTGGTACGAAGTCGGCACACCCTCAGTTTGCTCTTTAATTGAGCCATAGCGTACAAAGCCTTCAGCCGTGCCAAGGGGATAGTTACCCAATGCACGCACACGTTCAGCTGTAGAGTCGATCGTTTGGTTCAAGATTTCGTATTGCTCTTCCCAGATCTGATGGAGCGAGCGGAACTCAGGTCCGGTCACATCCCAGTGGTACTTTTTGGTTTTGATCAACAGCAGGTTGGCATCAGCCAAATCTTTATTCAAAAGTTCGCAAACGCCAGCACGTTGCTCCTCTGTTAAGCCAATATTTAGCTTCCGCATTGCTATAGCTCCCATTATTATTGCTCTCTCCAGTTGACCAGATTCATTGCTGAGGAGCATCAACCAGATGAGGGATTGTTACCGCACAGCGGTTGGCTCTTGGGAAAGAGGAAATTAGGTAGTGCTGGGTGATCGTTCTAGCGAGAAAAACTCTTCCGCAGAGGAGGGATGAATGCCGATCGCTCGTTCCAGCGCTTGCTTAGTGATGCCCATTTGTAGTGAAACAGCTAAACTTTGCACAATCTCGGCTGCATGATCTCCGACCATATGGATGCCTAGAACCTGATCGGTATTACCTTCTACCACCAGTTTGATCAGGCTTTGCTGCGGTTGCTCAGTCAGGCTATAGAACAACGGTTGAAACTCCGACTGGTAGCAGGCGATCGCTGCTCCAAGCTTTTTCTGTGCCGTGGCTTCGCTTAACCCTACAGACGCGGCTTCTGGGTCACTACAAACCACTGAGGGTACGTAGTCATAGTGAATGACCTGGGGCTGCTGACCAAAGACAGTATCAGCAACGGCTTTGCCTTCAGCTTTGGCAACGGGGGTAAGCTGAAGGCGATTCGTACAATCACCCACTGCAAAAATGTGGGATTGGCTAGTGCGGCTGTAGTCGTCTACCGCGATCGCCGTTTTTGCCTCTACCCCAGCGTTTTCTAGCCCTAGTTCGTCTAGCTGAGGTACACGACCCGTGGCGCAGAGAACTGTCTCTACTACTAAGGTCGCAGCGGTTCCGCCTTCTAGCGTGACCCGAAAGCCTTCTGGCACAGGCTCGATCGCCTTGATAGTAGTATTGCAGAGGGTTTGAATGCCGCGATGGTCAAAGGCACGATGTACTGCTGCTGCCAAGTCAGCATCAAACCCTGAAAGCAGACAGTGCTCGTGGTTAATCAGCGTTACCTCGCAGCCAAAGCCGCATAGAATGCTGGCAAACTCAACCCCAATGTAGCCACCGCCTAAGATGGCAATTTGTTGAGGAAGCGCCTTCAGGTGAAACATTTCGTTAGACGTGAGCGCGTGTTCAATGCCATTGATCGCAGGCTTAATGCTTTTACCGCCCACCGCGATTAGAATTTTTGCAGCCGTAATTTTGCGATCGCCGACTGCCAGCGTATGGGCATCGACAAACGTTGCCCGCTCATTGATAAACTCAACCCCCGCAGTTTGCAGTGCTTGCCTCTGCACCTGCTGCAACCGCTCAATCTCGCGATCTCTCACGGTGACAAACTGCTGCCAGTCAAACCGCTGTTCGCTCTTGCTCCAGCCATACGCAATCGCATCGTGCTGTAGCCGCGCAAACGCCGATGCATAAACCATCAACTTCTTGGGAATGCAACCCCGGTTGACACAGCCTCCACCTGCTTGAGCCTGCTCAGCGATCGCGACCGTAACACCATATTGCGCCGATCGTTTCGCTGCTGCTACACCGCCTGGACCCGCACCAATCACAAACAAATCATAATCGTAGGTCATGCGCTGCTGTTTAAAATCGTTCATTGTTAGCCTAATAACGTTTGCAATTGGGCTAGCAACTTTCGAAAGTAGGAGATCTGGTTGCTTACTGTACTAAAAGCAGATTGCAACAGCATCCCGTTGGCTCAAGGCGATCGACTTAATGTAGAAGCAGCAGGCTTTCGTAGTTAAAACTGACATCCGTGCACCCTTTAAGGCATCAGGTTTGTAGCAAATGCTTCATTAGTAAAGTAGCGGAAGCGAATAACTGCCTGACTATAAAAAATTACTTAATGTAGCTCCTGTCAGTTGTTGCCCTCTTTCGTAAGGATGATTACAAAAAGTGATTCTCAGTACAGCTCTGTTAGAAACGTGAAACATAATGAGTCAAGAAGTCTAACGTAAGTAGGAGGGCTAGATAAAGCACTACTTGGAGAGCAGGTTTCGACTGCGCTCAACCCGCCACTACACAGGACTGAGAGCATTGAGACTTCGGCGTGAGCGCTCAGTCGAACGCGAAGTTGAAATGCGTCTTATAAGTAATTACGCCCAGCTACTTAATTTCGTTAGAAATGTTACAAAAAGTGCAGTTTTAACAGATGGTGATCTTGCTCCTTTAAGGGCTAATCTGCTGAGCCTGCTGGCAAGAGCGTTGCCTGGTGGTCATCCGTGTTGCTTATAAACCAATCTCACGAAGGTAAACAATTACCCAGACTGTAAATTTACACTACAAGGACTCATCTAACACGAATCTTCTCCCTATACTATGAAGAACTTACGCTGCTAAAGCGTGAGCCAACCAGAAAACATTTTGATTAAAACCATCAATTCTTTATTTAGGAGGCAATCAATGACATTATCTCAGAGCCAAAGCTTTAGAAATACCTATTATATTTTGGCAATCAAAAGCTTTTTGATCTGGACATTTGCCCTAACGGTTTGTCTTCTCATCATTGGCTTTCCCTTGGTTATTCTGATGGTGACGATCGGCTCTTTGCTTGCCGTTGTTTTGCAATCCGTGCTGCCAGTAAGTGCAGTGCTTGTTGTCGCTGGCAGTATGCTTAGCTTTAACGTCTTGGGCATTATGCTAGGAGCTGCTGTCTTGACCTTAAAGGGTGTTCACCCTCAAGATTTAACCTGGTTTCGGTGGCTACATGGCGAAGCTAATCCTCGGCACACATCCGTGTATGCAGCCTGCCCGCTGACATGCGATGTGAAAGGATAAGTGGCAGCGTAATTTGTAACGCTTTGATCTGTAACGTCCCGATATAAGATGAACGAACCCGGTTTTTACCGGGTTTTTTATTGTGTCGGTACAATGTCGCTCTTGAAGCTAAATTTTGGCGAACCTCATCGATCAATGACTCCTGCAATCGTGCGTCAGAATGTCATCATTAACAGGCAGCGATCGTGGGCAGTCTTGCCTCCGGTTGCCGCCTGTTTTTAGATCACTCCATCCACTGAACGTCATGCAGAAGACTCCTATCCCGGTCAGCATCATTTTGGGGACGCGCCCAGAAGCAATTAAGCTGGCTCCGGTGATTCAGGCATTCAAAGCTTGCCCAATGTTTGATACACAGGTCATTCTGACCGGGCAACATCGCGAAATGGTCGATCAGGTGATGGCTTTGTTCGCGTTAACGCCTGATCATGACCTTGCAATCATGCAACCCAACCAAAGCTTGAGTGATATTACTTATCTCACCTTGCGCGGCTTAGAAGCACTCTTTCAAACGCTGCAATCCCAACTGGTACTAGTGCAGGGCGATACAACAACGGCATTTGCCGCAGCCTTAGCCGCGTTCTACCAAAAGATTCCCGTGGGACACGTGGAAGCAGGTTTGCGAACCGATGATCTCTACAATCCGTTTCCAGAAGAAGCAAATCGTCGCCTTGTTTCTCAGATTACTCAATTGCACTTTGCACCAACGGCACTAGCGGTCGAACACCTGGAGCGATCAGGTGTTCTGGGTAAAATTTACCAGACGGGTAACACAGTGATTGACGCACTGCTAAAAACGGCAGCACAGCAACCAGCCTGTAATGTACCTAACTTGGAGTGGGGCAAGTATCGGGTTTTGCTGTCAACGGTGCATCGTCGCGAAAACTGGGGTGAACCGCTGCAAGCGATCGCTCACAGCTTTCTAAAAATCTTGGAGGCGTTTCCCGATACGGCGCTACTGTTGCCACTACACCGTAATCCTACTGTACGTGAACCCTTACAGGCGATGCTGGGCAAGCATCCCAGAGTCTTTTTGACGGAACCATTGGACTACGCGGCTTTGATCGGCGCGATGCAGCGCTGCTACTTGCTGCTTACCGATTCGGGTGGACTACAGGAAGAAGCGCCTAGTTTAGGTAAGCCTGTTTTGGTGTTGCGAGAGACAACTGAACGCCCCGAAGCAACAATGGCTGGGACTGCCAAATTGGTGGGAACTGATCCCGATCGCGTTTTGGCAGCAGCAGGCGAGCTTTTGAGCAATACAGAGGCTTATCAGGCAATGGCTATGGCAGTCAATCCGTTTGGAAATGGTGACTCTGCTGATCAAATTCTAGCGATCGTCAAACACTTCTTTAAGGTTTAGCTTTAGCCATCATCCTCGGGCAGTTCTGGTCGGGGCCGTTCTACCTGATCAAGCAAAGCTCTCTTCGACTTTTGGAGTTGTTCCCACAGCTTCTTGATCTCCTTATAGGCCTCGCCCGGTGGAATTTTGCCGCCTGTTTCTAGACCGCATAGGAGGGAGACCCGTTGAGCAAATTCTTGCAGATTGGCATTGAACGTTAGATGTTCTGGCGTGAACTCACCTCGGTAGGTTGCAGTTGGATAAAAGAATTTTTCCTTTTCTCTTTTGCTGTCAGTGCTTTCTGCCACGTGTCTAACCCTTTGAAATAGGACGTTAATCAATTGATCCAACGATGATCACATCTGAATCTTAATCCTCTATAAACGGGCTTGCTACAGTTAAAACCTGTAATTTTGGATCTTTTTCGCACATGGTGCTGGCAATAACACTGAACAAAGCGTTGTCGTTCTATAAAGTTGGAAGGCTCTTGGGTGCTGAACAATCATTGGTTTAGGGCGATCGCCCAGCCCACCTCTATGTTGTTCACTAGGCAAGGGGGACAAAATCAATGCCTGACCCAAAGCGTTTGCCAGGGGACACTTTCACGAGTTGAATCCCAACGCTGCCCTCGCCCGATGGCAAAAACTGCACTGGCTCTGATGCCCCTGCCGCTGCAAAATCGGGTGCTGTCAGCGCTTGCTGTACGCCTGAGCGAGTGGGATTCCGGGCGATCGCGATGGCAAGTGCTTTCGTTGCATCAGACGCAGCGGCAGTCCGCCAGTTCAGAT
>DATNQS010000656.1:0-1593 GCA_036703925.1 Candidatus Sericytochromatia bacterium | reverse complement strand
TACTAGAGCAATTAAACGTCAATCCACAAGTGCGCGCCGAAGACCTGAGCGTCGAACAGTGGATTTCGTTGAGCAATGAACTACAAGAAGGTTGTTAGTTATTAGAAGGCAGAAGGCAAAAGGCTAAAGGCAAAACTCTCTAGCGAAGCGGCGCAAAGCGCTACTCAAAACTCAAAACTTCCCCCCACTCCCCACTCCCCTTCCCCTATGCGCTCCTACTCACTTCTCGCTCCTGCCAAAATCAACCTCTATCTCGAAATTCTGGGCGACCACGTAACAGGTGGCGAAGATTCTCGACCGTCTGGCTTTCACGAAATGGTAATGGTGCTTCAGAGCATCAGTTTGACCGATCGCGTTGATTTGCGGGCGAGTGGCACCGATATGATTCGGGTTCACTGCACCCATCCTCAAGTGCCCAATGACGCTAGCAATCTAGCGTATCGAGCGGCAGCGCTCATGAGCAAGCAGTTTCCAGACAAGTTTGCCCGCTACGGTGGGGTCGATATCACAATTCACAAACAGATTCCGGTGGGAGCAGGGTTGGCAGGTGGGTCGAGCAATGCGGCAGCAGTGCTAGTAGGGCTAGATTTGTTATGGGAACTGGGGCTAACGCGAGACGAGTTACAGGATCTCGGTGCAGTACTTGGCTCTGATGTGCCGTTTTGCATTGCGGGAGGCACTGCCCTTGCCACGGGGCGCGGCGAACAGCTTGACGTGTTGCCTGCCTTGACCGATCGCTATGTGGTGCTGGCAAAGTATCGTAGTCTGTCGGTTTCAACTGCGTGGGCATACCAAACCTATCGACAAAAGTTTGGCGCATCGTATTTACAGCGGGGCGATGATCTGGAGCAACGCCGACAGCAAATCCATTCAGGTGCGATGATGGCAGCGATCGCCCAACGAGACGGCACCAAGATAGGGCAACTGCTGCGAAATGATTTGGAAAAAGTCGTCTTACCAGCGCATCCTCAAGTTGTGCAGCTACGAGAAGCGTTTCAGCAGACAAACCCACTCGGCACGATGATGTCTGGCTCGGGTCCCACTGTCTTTGCGCTGGCAGCATCGCAGACCCAAGCGGAAGACATCCAGGCACAGGTAAAAGCGGCGATCGCCAACCCTGACTTGGAATTTTGGATCGCTACCTTTAACCCGTTTGGCATTCGGATAGTAGAGTAGAGACTTAAGGGCTTTTAGATTGCAGCCTGAAGCGTGTGCGTTTGCAACCTTTAAGCTGTTCACTGCATCAATCCACTAACCCACTACATATTATTGCTATGAGCGAACCAACTAACTTTTCTGATCCGCTTGTTCAGGTTTCTAAGGAAGGCGCACCCGCACCAAGCCCAGTACGCTGTATCGGTGGGTCGATCGTCGCAGGTGCCATCGCGGTTGTCCTTTATAGGCTGACCAGCTCGATCGCGATCGCCTTTGCCTCCAAACCGCTCCATACGGATAACTTCACTACTCAACGCATTTCTGCCGCCGTTCGCACGTTAATCATTGGGTTAAGCTCACTAGGAACGGGCATCTTTGCCTTAGCAGCATTCGGGCTATTTGCATTGGGCATCCAACTGTTGCTCCAGCGATCGAAGG
>DATNQS010000655.1:0-2435 GCA_036703925.1 Candidatus Sericytochromatia bacterium | reverse complement strand
ACTTTCAGTTCATCCAAACGAGCAAACACGTAGGGAGGCAATGACCCCAGGCGATCGGCAGGCTTAATCCAATCCAGGTTCATGCCGTCACCTCATTGTCAGAAAAGTTTTGAGTTTCAAGTTTTGATTGAGTTGATTCTGGCTCCTGGCTCCTGTTGGCTGAGGCGCTAGAAAGCCGAACTCCAAATTCCTCTCTCCTTACCGCTGCTGTGGTCGACACCATTGCTGCCATCAACTGCGCTGGCTCCACAGCGAACGGGAGGCGATGAATGTCAGAACTATTCGCACAGGCAATGTCTGCTGCTTGCTGAAGATCGGCGATCGAAATCGCTCCTAGCCCTAAGTCATACAGGGTTTGCGGCAACCCGATCGCGCTGTAAAACTTCAGGAGCTGCTGACGAGCCGTTGCTGCAAGCTGATTGCCCTGCACAATTTCCTCTAGACGCAACTGCACCAGAATCCCATAGGCGACTTTTTCCCCATGCAGCGTACCGTGACTGGCAAACAGGTGCGTCAAGCCATTGTGTACAGCATGAGCCGCAACCGTACGGCACTGGGCACCACCCAAACCGCCAATCACGCCAGCCATCAGCACCGTAGCATCCACAACTTCCTGCCAGGGTTCTCCACCTGGATCTTGAAGGGCGATCGCTGCTTTTTGAAACAACAGATCGCGCAACACTCGTGCCTGCTGCACTGCTGAAATGATCAACGTTTGTTGAGAATGGCCGCTACTCACCGACGCTTCGTACCACTTGGCGATCGCATCCCCAATGCCAGCAACCAGAGTGCGACGAGGAGCCGTTTGCACTAACCCATAGTCCAACACCAAGAGGTCAGGGCAGCGTGATAAAACCACATCATACTGAAAGGCACCCTGGTCAGAATAGACGTTAGAAAGCGCTGTCCAGGCAGCACAGGTCGCGGCTGAGGTGGGCATCGTCACAACAGGAAGCTGGTGCTGATGTGCTACCAGCTTGGCAGTATCCAGCGCTTTGCCGCCGCCAACGCCAATCACCACATCTGCTTGATGCTGAACCACCGCCTGATATAGGTTTGACAGCGTTGTCTCGCTGCAATCAGGGCTGTAAGACATCCAGGCAACCGACAACTGTTCGCGCTCCAGTGCTGGCTGCAACTGCGGTTTCACCGTAGCAAGCGTTTGATTGCCGCCAATGACCAGCGGACGATGACCCAGACGCGCGATCGCACTACCCGACTGAACCAGCAACTCTCTACCGCGTAACACTTGCGCGGGGGCAATCGTGAGCAGCGGTTGTAAAAGTGTTGAACTAGACATAGCAGAGTGGAGTTGAGACACTGGACGAACGTGAAAGCACGGACAAAAACTTGAGATGGCAACTGACGCGCTTACAGGTGCTTTTTGTCAGTTTAGAGTAAGCACCCGCAGCCTTTAGTCTTTTAGGCTCCGGTAGATGGCGCTGAGGTGGACGGTTTCGGCAAGCGTGCAAACTGATCGTGATCGATCTCAACGACCATCTGGTTATCAGTTGGAGACAGCAACGACGGTTTAACCTGACCGAGATACACAGGTTGGGAAACGCCTGGTGCTGGATGCAAGAGGGCACGGGCACGTATTGTCATCGTTGACTCACCCTGCGACAGCCGACCGGACGAATAAAGGTCTACAGCAGCCTGCCGTAGGGTGGCATCCAATGCCGTTTCAGTAATAGTGGCAGGCACCACAATCACCACCTGGGACGCTCCAGAGTCAAAGACGCGGGTAAACTTGACGGCACCTGGAATCTGAGGACGATCGTGCAGACCCAGACCCAGTGCAAACAAACCACCCGTCAACACGCCCATAAAACCCGTGATGCCTACTAGCCGAAACCGGATACCCCACTTCAAAAACAACCCCAGTACCATCAAAGCAGCAGAGAGGAGGGTAAAGTAACCTGACCAGACCGCGATCGTAACCAGTGAAAGACCAAACATAGCGTGGGGACGAATGGAGCGGCGAATAAGGCTGAGACAGACCAAGCTTCAACAGTCAGTTTAAGCTTCAAAAATTTAGGCTTCAAAGATCCAGGCTTTGACCCGCTCCAGACTTTGCCAGCCCGGTTTGCGTACAAAGCCATCCTCAATATTTTGTGCTACTTCGTCGCGCAGTTCTGGCACTGCCATCACCAGTTGCTGCACCAGCTCAATATGCTGCCGAACCCCTTTTTTAGAGGTTTCTAGCATCGCCAGCACCAGATTGACCCGTGCCTGTGCATCTTGTGGGTTGAGCTTGACCGCTTTTTGCGCTGCCTCAAAGGCCAGAGCAGGCTTTTCAACTAACAAATACAGCCATGCGAGACACGTCCAGGCAGAGCTACTCTTGCGGGAGCGATCGCAGACTTCTTTAAATACAGGAATCAGCGCTTCGGGCGCTTCGCCTGCTTTGTAGCGCTCAATGCCTTCATCAAAGA
>DATNQS010000654.1:0-5269 GCA_036703925.1 Candidatus Sericytochromatia bacterium | reverse complement strand
AGAGTTTGCCGTTGAGTTCGACCCGATAGGCATTGCCCCGGATGGTGCCGCGAAAGACGGAATCGTTGGTCGATCGGGCATATTCCGCAATCAATCTGGCATCTTTGCCCAGAGGAATCAGCGCATCCAAGCCAAACAGCGCAAAGGTGCTGCCGCCCTGGTCTTCATTCAGGTAGCTTGCGGCTGCCCAGCTTTCTGCCCCTGGCGTACGAGCAAAGTTGTACTGCACCCGCCCAGCGTACAGGCTCGTATCCTGCCCCGTCCCTTCATACTGATAGGTGACAACAATGCGGCGTACCAGCGTACGTCCAAACAAATCAAATTCAGTCGTCTGAACGGGGCGACGGAACAGTAGTGAGCCGCGATCGTAGTCAAACTCGTAGTCTTGCCCCTGAAACAACTGCTTGCGATCAACCAACGTACCAGGACGACCAAGCTCCTCTGTTTCCAGGTAGACCAGTTCGCTGCCTGCCTTCACCAGCCGCCGCGAGAGGTAGTAGTAACCACTGGTGCCATTGGGGATAAGCGAATCGCGCTGGAAGCCCTCCAGGTTGTCGGCGTAGAAGCCCGTCAGTTGGAAATTGCCCAGGTTGTAGTTTGCCTTGAAGCCGTGTAGTTGGCGGTTAGTTGCCGTATAGTACTGCGATGCCGTTGCCAATTCTGGCGTGCTGTAATCGCCCCACATAAAGAAGTCTGACCCAGCATCCGGCACCTTTGACGTGCGCTCTAGCTTGAGATACAGGCTGTCGATCGAGGGAGCCAGAAAATCGGTGGTCGAGCTATCGCCGTAAACGGGATAGACCTGATCACACACCTGCGTATTCCGAAACAGGTTGGTTGTGCCGTCGCACGTTTGGTTCAGCGGACGCTGGCTATTGAATGCGCCCGTAAACAGCCATTCACCAATGCGACCTGTAGCAAACGCAGCGGCACCAAAGTCAAACCGGGGCGAACCGTCATTGAGGCGATCGGGGTTGAGAAAATCACGGAAGCTGCCGTAATAGTCGGTTCCCGGTGCGCCCAGCCGTAAATTGATGGAACCCGACATAATGAACGGGCGCAGATTGGTGATGAACTCAACTTGCGTGTAGGCTTCGAGTTCTGGCAGTTGAGCAGAACGACTCGCCAGCGGTGCCCGAGGGGCAGGGGGGAGGACAGGGACAGACCGAGATCGCCCATCGTTCGCCTTTTGGATCGGCGGCAGTGGTCGGTTGGAGCCGTCCGTTTGGAAAGGTTTCGCCTCTTGCAAAGCGACAGCCGCCCGGATGCGAACTTTTTGAGGTGCCAAATTGGACTGAAGCTGTGCGGTAAATTTGCCGCCTCGCGCCAACACCTGAAAGCCAGAACGCTCTGTATCTTGATCAACACCAACAAACTTGCCTGCACTGGCAGTGAGCGTGACGATCGCATCCTGAGTAATCACCTGACCGTTTTCGTCTACGACCTGACCTTCTACCGTAACGGACGATCGCCCATCGGCTGGAACGCGCGGATCGCTGGTCGGCAAAAACTCCAGACGTGCTGCCGTTTCCTTCACCGTTACCACAACACTCACTGGCGTACCACCCTCGGGCTGCACCGTCAGCGTGTTCTCACCAAACCGTAGCGGAATGTCGTACCAGACTTGCGTAACACCATCCGCACCAGCCTGAGTCTGGGTTTGAATGGCAGGGTCGATCGGCGTTTGGTTTACCGTCACTTGCACCTTCGTTGCGGCTGGATACTGCACGATCAGGTTAGTCGATCGCTCTCCGGTTGTCGTTGCCTGCGGTGCCAGAATGCGGATGACCGGGGCGATCGGAGTCGGTGCTGGTTCGGGTGGCGGAGACGTTTGGGCAAGCAGTTCACGTTGCTGGGGTGCCTCACGACTGGATTGATAACTCGGCTCAAGGGCTGCCGCAGGCTTAACTGCCGTGGGTTGTGGTGCGCTGACAAGGTCGCGATCGATTAGCTCAGGACTGGCTGATGCGAGGGCATGGGCTGGTGCGATCGTGGCAACAGTACCCAACAACGAGGACAACAATGCTAGACGAAGGGTTACATTTTGCATCCTACTGTCCCCCTTCCTTAAAGCTAGGCGTAACGGCAAAATTCATCCGCACTGTTGAGCCAGAAGCCAACCGCACCAGACGGGATAGACTATTTGCCTCAATGCGGTACAAGTTAGGAGCGATGGTATACCCTGGCAGACTTGTCAAGTCCAGCGTGCCAGTGCGGGTGCCTGAAACCACGTAAGCTAGTGAAAACAGCCCAGCAGCATCGGTTGTGATGCGGTTACCGTCATCCATAAAAATAACCGCATTGGGAACTCCAGGCTCTCCGGGTTGCTGCTCACCATCAAAGTTTTTATCGACAAACACGCGCCCAATTACCGTGCCGCAATCCGCTAGAATGCCAGGGCGAATTTGCAATCTGTAGCTGGCAGTATTGCTCTGTACAGGAATGGTTGCCGTTTGCCCCTGCGCTACCGCGAGATTTCTGCCTGTGCCCCGAACGGCATCGGGCGTGAGGAGTGCTGCGTATACCAGTGTCAGCGTTTGCTGCGGGGCAAGGCTGGGATAGGTGAACGTAATCGTGCGTCCGCTGACAGTAGGCGCTGCAATTGCCACCTGTGTCGCATTACCACCCGTCCCGATCGAGCCACTCACCGATTTGGCAACAAACTGCAAACCCAGCGGCAAGGTGTCTATAACTTGCAGGGGCGATACGGTCGTTGCACCCGTGTTTTTGATTTGCAAGCGATACACAACGGTATCGCCCGGTTCAGCAGCAGCACGATCGGCAGTCTTAATGATTTCCAGGCTCGATCGGCTTGGTACTGCTGTAAGAGTCGTTGGATTAGAGGTTGCAGCCCGATCAGCGCCACCCAGTCTGTCCTTAAAGCTAGCTGAAGCGGTATTCGTGATCACAACGTCATCAGCAACCACAGGCAAAGCTAAGGCAATCATGCCTCCAAGCAATCCCCAAGCTGCTAAGACGTGGAGAGACCCCAGTCCTGGCAGTTTCTTCAAAAAATGCACTCCTCACACTTAGCGGAAACTCAGTTCAGTAATCCTGCGGAACTGATGCAAGCAAAACGTCGATGCAAACCCCTGATGAACAAATCTACAGCAGGATTGTTCAAAAGCAACAAAAGCCTTAAACCCTTTATTGGCAGAACTCTCACCCTTACTTGAGCAACTGACCGCAAACGATCAAGATGCGGCTGGGAACACACTCAAGTCAGTAATCGTACTGAATCTAGTTATAATCTTCCAGAAACATAATAAACTCCGCAGAAAAGTTAAAAAACTTAACATTCTTATAAAAATGTTAACGCTGCACCGTAAAATAATGACTGTGCTCCCAGAAGACTTGGAGCAACAGCCTTCTTCGCGGCTTAGTCGGGGCTACACAGGCGCGATCGCGGCTTTCAAGCTCTGGCAAAACGTCTCGATCGCCTGTAGCCCTTCGGTTGGTGAACCATCTGCTAACCGCTTGACAAAAGCACTACCAACGATCGCTGCATCTGCGCCCCATTCCATCACCTGGCGAGCGTGTTCCGGCTGCGAAATGCCGAATCCCACGCCGATCGGCTTGTCTGTAACCGTGCGTAGCTCTAGCAGCAAATCTTTCACCCGCGACTGCACCTGCGTTCGCATACCCGTCACGCCTGTGGTGCTAACCAGGTAAATAAAGCCCTGCGACTGCTCTGCGATCGCCAAAATACGCTCCTTTGGACTCGTCGGCGCGATCAGCAGCGTCACATCAATACCAAACTCTGCCGCTGGTTTCAGCAACGTTTCTGCCTCTTCCAACGGCAAATCGGGTACTACTAACCCCTGCACTCCAGCCGCCGAAATTTGCTGCAAGTATGTCTCAATGCCGCGATTCAAAATCGGGTTGTAGTACGTGAACAGGATAATAGGCGATTGCAATGTCGGACTGACCGATCGCACCACCTCCAGCACCTGATCTAGCCGTGTACCCCGTTTTAATGCCCGCGTAGCTGCCGCTTGAATCACAGGCCCATCCGCCAGCGGGTCAGAATAGGGCACCCCCAGTTCAATCAAATCAGCCCCACTGCGATCGAGTACCCGCAGCGCCTCTGCCGTCGTCTCCAGATCAGGATCACCCGCCGTAATAAAGGGAATGAGCGCACAACGGGCATGGTCGCGCAGAGTTTCAAAGCGTTGAGCGATCGAAGTCATTTGAATCGTTTTTAGTAGTTAGTTCTTAGTGATTGGAAGATCAGAAGCCAAAAGACAGGAGCAAAAGCAATTAGGGGCAAGAGGAACAACTCAAAACGTTCCTACTCCCCACGTCCGATCCCTACTCCTTACTCCCTATGCTCCCAGATCCTTTCTCCGCCTCGATCTCTGCCTGCAACTTCGCTAATTCCTCTGGTGTTAGCTCTTCCAGGCGTTTTTGCAGCACGGCTTCCTCGTAATCTTTAAGCTGCTGGTTATAGGTCATAGTTTTTGTCACAGCGCGGAGTGCGTAGGTGGCAACCCAGCCGAGCAGCCCACCCACCAGTGCGACCTGTGTCCAGATACCTGCGGTCGTGCTGTCTAAACCTGCACCCTGCAAAAACAAGTAAGCCAGCCCACCTGCTGCAAACACTCCGAAGCCAATTCCAAGAGCATCAATCCGTCGCATCTATGTGTACAAGTAGGAACGCAAACTCGACCCTTTTGAAAAAGGGTAAATCAGGGAAGAACGGAGAGGCACGATCGCACCCTCTCTAGCCAGCCACTTCACGGCGCTGCGGACGGAAGTTGAGAAACGGCGCTAGCAGCAGCAGCCCTGGGAAAAACATGAACACCAGAAAATACATAAATGCCCGCTCAAACGAACTTGCGACATACCAGCGCTTGTTTAGGTAGAAGTAGAGGGCAGCCGGGATAACCAGCAAAAAAGCACCAGCCAAAACCAGATACAGAAGGGCAACCGTAATATCCATAGAGATGGTAAGGGATGGAATTGACAACATTCTACCGCTTGCCTGTCGTCAACGCTGCGTTTTTTGTTGGCAAGGATTGTGCTAGCGAGGGTCGATCGCCGCCACGCGATTGTGAGGCAACACAAAAGGAGGTTGTACAAATACCCCAATTGATGGTGCAATAAACAAATGGATTCATGTCCAATGGATTCACGTCCAGTGGATTTAGATCTAATTTACGGGGGCATGGCGGAATGGTAGACGCAACGGACTTAGACAACTGAGCCTTGATGGAGAAATCGATCAAGTGACCGCTCTCAAACTCAGGGAAACCTAAATTAGGGATGA
>DATNQS010000653.1:0-15745 GCA_036703925.1 Candidatus Sericytochromatia bacterium | reverse complement strand
AATAAATACAAATTACACGGTAGAGATTAATAAGTTAAAGAATTGGCACAAAACAGTGGCAGTACGTTGTGTTGCAGTTGCGATCGCACAGACAGCATTACCAAACGCCCAGAGTGCTAGAGCGCTCAAGGTCAAATTTTTCTTACTAACTTTTAACGGTCGATCGCTAATTGATGCTTACCGCTTGCTGCCATCGGCTGTATCAGCCTTCAGCAGATAGTTTTGTATAAACAGCACTGTGGCGTAGAACTGGAAATCGACATTCTTCTTCTTGGCAAAGCCGTGCCCTTCATCCTTTGCAACCAGAGACCAGACAGGTATATCGTTTTGACGTACGGTTGCGACAATCTGTGTCGCTTCGTTCAACGGTACGCGAGGATCGTTCTGACCATGAATGACAAAGAGCGGCTTTTTGATCTTTTCGGCGTTGTTAAGGGGCGAGATTTTGAGCAGAAACTCACGCATTTTGGGATCACGTTCATCGCCATATTCCACTCGTCGCAGATCTCGGCGATAACTTTCGGTGCGCTCTAAAAACGAGACGAAGTTGGAGATGCCAACGATGTCGATCGCCGCTCGAATGCGATCGCTGTAATGGGTTGCCACTGCCAGAGACATATAGCCGCCGTAGCTGCCGCCTGCAACTAAAATGCGATCGGCATCTAGAGTTGGCTGCGTGGCAATCCAGTCGAGCAGTGCCCCAATATCTTTGACCGAATCTTCGCGCAGGTAGCCATTGTCGAGCTTCAAAAAGGTTTTGCCATAGCCAGATGAGCCGCGCACATTGGGAAAGAGCAGCGCGACACCCAGTTCATTGAGATAAAAGTTGCTGCGCCCCAAGAAACCCGGACGGTATTGTCCCTCTGGTCCGCCGTGAATGTTGATGATGACAGGGCGCTTGCCAGTAAAGCGAACCGGCGGGCGGTACAGAAAGCCCGAAATAGTCTTGTTATCAAAGCTTTGCCAGCGCACTAATTCTGGTTCGGCAAACGTAGCAGTGTTTAGCCCACCCGTTTCGCTTTCAGTCCAGCGTTCCACTGTGTTAGTTGTCACGTTTAATGAGTAGACATCAGCCGTCGATCGTGCCGAAATCAGCGTTAAGCCTAGATCCTGGTTGTTAGGATGCCAGGAAAGACTGGCGATCGCACCCAGCGGTAAGGTTGGCAAAGGCAGTGTTTTTTGGGTTGCTGTCTCCAGCAGATGCAGCACGCTGGCTCCATCTTCGTTAGTGACAAACGCAAGCCGTTTACCATCATGGGACAAGTCAAAGTCTTCTACATCCCACGGAATCTGGCTGGTCAGGTCGGTATGGCGGTTGCTGGCAAGGTCAAGATAGGCAAGACGCTGAAATTCTGAGCCGCGATCGCTGATCACATACAGCCCTTTGCCATCTTTGCTAAAAGCACCGCCACCATAGGCAACGGGTTCCTGACCTTGCACGGTGAGCGGTTTTTTTGCGCCAGTGGTTGTGTCAAACAGCCAGAGGTTGCTTTCATTAATTGACAGGTATTCCAGCACTAAAAGCTGGCGATCGTCCGGCGACCAATCCAGCGGATACCAGCCGCCACCTGTCACTTCCGCTAGCAGACGATTAGACGCTGGCGTTTGCGGATCAATGATGTACAGGTCAGTGTCTGCACCATTACGGCGGGTAGACGTATATGCCATGCGATCGCCCGCTTGCGACCACACACCACGACTGTTTTTAGACGTACCATCTGTGAGCAGCGTTACCTCTCCTGTAGCAATGTCGTAGCGATAGTTTTGGTTAAACTCATTGCCGCCCACATCACGGCTAAACACGAAGTAGTTGCCCTCTGTGGGCTGGTAGGTCGCGCCAAACGGTGCCTCAGCAAAGAACGTCAACTGCTTGCGTGCGCCCAGGGGAAACTGCACAGAATGAATCTGGGGAACATCACCAAAGCGCGTGCTGATCAACATTTCTCGCCTGGTAGGATGCCAGCTTGAAAGCCCAGCAGACCGAAACTCAGTGTAGCGGTTGACTGTTTCCACCAGCGCTGACGGAATCGCAGGAATACCCTCTGTAACCAAGTTTTCGTTTGGGGCGACGGTTGCTGCTTGAGCAAGGGGCATTGGCATCAGGCTGAAAACAGCCACCAGAGTTACAGCAAAAAGCGATCGAACCAGTTGCATCAGACGGTTTCACCAAACGTTAAGCAATTGGGTAACATTGACCGAACCTTAAGGCAAGCAGCGCTAAAGTAACGTTCTGAACAAAAACTTTGAACGAGCGATCGTGCGACGGTTCTCAACCACTTTATACCCTGCAACGATCGGTTGAGCGCTGACGTTAAAGCCCTAGACCCGTCGCCTAAACCAACGACTATACCGACACATGGCTTAAACCCAGTTGACACCGCGCAGCCATTTCCATACGCCTGTACCGCGTCTTACCAATACGCCCTGACTCTGTTCTTTGGCGATCGCCATCAGTTCAGCAGTTGTAAAGCTATAGCCCAGTTGCTCCGTGATCTTCAAAAAGTCATCTGGATTTGTCACCCCTTCAAACCGATCGCGTAACGTTTCATCAGAAGCAACCGCCTCAAGAAACCGATTTGCACTTTCCGTAGACATGACCCAAGTCTCCTTCCGCTATAGCACCGCGAACCAATTTCACGATGATGCTTACCATTAATATTGCCCTCATTTTCGCTCACATTAGCGCGTACGCCTAGGAAAGAAGCAACGCACAGTGAGTTAGGGCAGTAGGACGAGAAGCCGTGCATAACTATACGCTGCCTAACTTTACGCTGATAGTCAGGCAAGTCTACACGGCTATGGCTTCTCTGCAAAGGTTAGGGGAATAGTCATGCTAAATTCTGTACCTTCATTAGGCGTTGTGTCATAGCTAAGATGCCCATTGTGCTTCTGCACAACAATTTGATAGCTGGTAGCAAGCCCTAAGCCAGTGCCTTGACCAACAGGTTTGGTTGTAAAAAAAGGTTCAAACAAGTGCGCCTTAGCTGGCTCTGAAATACCAATGCCATTGTCTTGAATACGAAGTGTAACCGTCTGCGCATGACTTAACTCTGTACGAATCCAAATGGTGGGCGTTTGATCAAGCCTTGGATTAGACGCTGTAGAGGAGCCAAATTTTTGCTCTAAGGCATCGATCGCGTTATTCAGTAGGTTTAGAAAGACCTGATTCAGTTCACCCACATAGCAAGTCACAAGAGGGATCTCGTTATAGTCCCGCTTGACTTCGATCGCAGGCATACCTGCTTTGCCAGCCAGCCGATGCCCTAATAACAGTACGGTGCTATCTATCCCTTCATGAAGATCAATTGCCTTAATATCCGATTCGCCTAAACGAGAAAAAATTCGCAGTGCTAAGACAATCGAGCTGACCCGTTTTGCCCCTGCCCGCATCGATCGAATGATATTTTGAAGATCAGCAGTAACAAAGTCCAGATCAGTTTCTTCTAAAAGAGTTTGCATTTCTGGCGATGGCTCTGGATATTCCTGCTGATAAAGGTTAATTAGCTGAAGCAGCTTCTCTATGTATTGATGAGCTGGATTAAGATTGCCGACAATAAAGCTAATAGGATTATTCAACTCATGGCAAACACCAGCTACTAATTGCTCCAGACCAAGCATTTTCTCTTTGCGAATAAGTTGAGCTTGCATCTGCTTTAAATCGAGCAGTGCTTGCTGAACCTGGCTGTTTTTTACCTGTAGCTGTGATTGCAGTTCTTGAATCTTGAGATGGGTTTGAATGCGTACTAAAACATCTTCAAATTGAAATGGTTTAGTAATGAAATCGATGGCTCCAACCTGGAAGGCTCTGACTTTATCAGTCACCTCATCTAAAGCGCTTAAGAAGATGACAGGCACCATTGCTGTTTTCTCATCAGCTTTAAGCTGCTTGCAAACTTCAAACCCGTCTAGATCGGGCATATTGACATCTAGCAAAATTAAATTTGGAGGAGCAGCTTGGACAGCCGTAAGCGCCATCTTACCGTTAAGAGCTTTACGAACCTGATACCCCTGCTGTGTCAACATTGCAGCAAGAAAACGAATATTTTCTGCGGTGTCATCAACAACGAGAATATCAGCAGTTTTCAAGGTAACTTGGCTAAGATTAAATTGCATGACGCTGCTCTTCCTTTGCAAGGATACTCGTTAACATTCAGTTGAAGAGATGCTTTTGCATAATCAGCGTTGGCATCCAAAATGGTAACATTTTCGTTTACAAGCGTTGTCTAGAGAAATTGTTGATCACGCCTTTTAGCCCAGTGTATAGATAGCTTAATGGCAAAGCTTTACTAAAGGCTGGATGACAAAGCCTTGTTTAAGCAACCTATACAAAGGTTAGGCTAATTCGCCAATGCCGATCGCATCAGCCAGAGCAATAAGCGTCAGAATTTGATCAAACTGAAAGTTCTCAGCCAGTTGAATGAGAGATTCTTTTAAGGCTACTTGTGACGGTGGCATTTGCTCTAGAAGCTCAAACATACGCGAATCGCTGCCTTCTAACGCTGCCCGCTTTAACTGTACTCTCCATGCTTCTGGCAATGTGGCTAGAACTGTCTTTAGACTATTAGTTTTAGACGCGTTGGTTTGTGCTAGATGTTCAGGTTTTAGGGATGTATATGGCTCGCGTTGGAGTGTTGCTTGAGCGCGGTCGTCTGCTTGATGCTGATACTGTACGCCCAAATGCTGACTAATTTTGCTAAAGAGAATGTGACGTTGAAAGGGCTTGCTAATAAAGTCATCGCAACCAGCCGCTAAAAACGCCTGTCGCTGTTCTTCAAAGGCGCTAGCGGTCAACGCAATAATCACCGTCTGGTCGATCTGAGCATCGGCTTTAATGCGTCGTGTTGCTTCAACCCCATCCATCACAGGCATGCGCCAATCCATAAAAATTAGATGCGGTTGCCACTGCTTGCAAAGCTCGATCGCCTCCTGCCCATTATCAGCCCACTTCAATTCAAAGCCTGGTATGCGTAGCATTTCTGAGAGCAAATAGCGATTAGTGACATTATCTTCAGCAATCAAAAGACGATAGGTTGGTTGATCAGCGGCTAACCCAACGATCGTTTCGAGCGTCGGCGAGACTGGAGTAGCAATTGCATCGACATAATTGATTGGAATTGCAAAGGCAAACGTGCTGCCCTGGTTTAGTTCACTAATGACAGTGATTTCACCACCCATCAAGTGCACAAATTTTTGACTGATTGCCAATCCTAAACCAGTGCCCTCCGAGGTAGATAAACCAGATCTCGTTTGTTCAAAGGGCTTGAAGAGCTTTTGCTGCTCGTTGGGTGCAATGCCTGGTCCTGTATCCTGAACTTCAAAGTGCAGCAGCATTGATTGTGCTTCAGGCGGTACGATTGCACTGGCGAGGCTGTTGGTGGTCTGCTGTTCATCGCTACTGTAAACCCTGAGTGTGACACTACCCTGCTGGGCAAATTTGATGCCGTTGCCTAACAGATTGAGCAACACCTGTTGCAGTTTACCTTCATCAGTGATGACATCTTGGGGCACAGTATCTGAGCAAGCAAAGATGAGCTGTAAGCCTTTAGTTTCGGCTCGTAGTCGCAGCATATCCTCTAGATTGTGCAAGAGGTGGGGCAGGTTAAAGCGATCGACATCCAGAGCGGTACGTCCCGCTTCAATTTTGGACATTTCTAACACATCATTGATTAGCTTCAGCAGGTGGGCACCGCTGCGGTTGATAATGCGGACGTGTTCCTGTTGCGTCTGCGTTAATGATAAGTCGCACGCCATCAGTTGAGTAAAGCCCAACACAGCATTAAGGGGTGTGCGTAATTCATGGCTCATATTTGCCAGAAATTCGCTCTTGGCACGGCTGGCAGCATCAGCATTTTCTTTCGCCTGTCTCAGTGCGGCTGACTGTTGCTGCGTTTGGGCAAACAGTTCTGCTTGTTGCACTGCTACCCCAAGCTGGCTGCTGATTTGGGAGACGACCCGAATTTCTGCATCTTGCCACTGGCGGGGAGCACTATTTTGGTAGACTGCCAGCACACCCCAAAGCTCACTGCCGCAAAAAATTGGCACGATGACGTAGGCACGCGCTTGCAACGTTTCGAGCAGTTCCAGATAGCATGGGTCAAAATCAGCTGCATAAACGTCAGGCACAGAGCAATAACCAGTTTTCTGACGGAAGCGCCCGCCTTCTTTTCCTTGCAGGTACGTGTCTTGAATCAAGGTTTCGCTGCCATTAAACCGTTTGACAATGCAGTTTGACTGATCAATGACAATCTTTGCTAAGTCTGGATCATCGATGCGAAACGGCACGATCGCGTCCCAATCTGCTGCCACCGATTCAGCAACAACATTGCCGCTCCAGTCTGGGTTAAAGCGATAAATGAGGGCACGATCGCACCGCACGGCTTGCCGTAATTCCACTGTCGTAGTGCTAAAAACATCGTCCAGGTCTAAACTCTGGCGCATCCGCAGGATTATGCGGGTGGTAACACGTTCCCGTTCTGCCATCCGCTGCAACTCTGCTTCTGCTGCAATGCGTTCCTGAATTTCAGCTTCCAGTGTCGTGTTGATGTCAAGGAGTTCATTCGTGCGTTCTTCTACACGAAATTCCAGCGCTTCATAAGCTTCTCTACGGGCTTGCTCTAGCCGCTGGCGTTCAAGTTCAGCCGCCGCACGGGCAGCAAACACTTTAAAGAGGGCCTTTTTACTTTCGTCTGCTGCTAAAGGCTTGGTGTGCAGCAAACACAAATTACCAATGACTCGACCTGATGTGCCCAGTAAAGGCATCCCCAAATAGCTCTCTGCCTGCATCGCTTTAACGACGGCTGAGTCTGGAAAGCGTTGCTGCAAAGCATCTGGGTAATGACAGAGTTGAGCACCTTGCACAACAACACCGCAGGGGTTACCTGCCATAGTCAAGGTGCAATGCTCTCCAATTGGTTGATCAGTCCACGCCGCCAGCACTCTAAGTTGTTCAGGCGGCTCGCCCAGTGCTTCGGAAATGATCACGTGAGGTACATCCAGCGCGAGCGCCAAATGCTTGACCAGTGCGGGAAAAAAGTCTTTACCCGTAGCAGAAGCAGTGCCAGTGACAATGTTTCGCAGTGCTTCTTCTGCCCGCTGCCGTTCCAGGATTTCAGCCTGTAGTTCTTGGTTCAGCGCTTCAAGCGGGTCGGGTATTTTGAGCGTGAGAAACTGGGGTAACAGATTCACAAGCTGCAATGCGGTGTAGCAAGAGACTAAAGCTGTCAGCGCCCGCACACTACCTGTTAACCAATAAGCAGGATGCCACAGCGTCCAAATATCGAGCAAGTGCCCGGTGCCGCAAAGCACAATAAAGGCACCAAACATGGCAAAGACAAAAGAAAAGGGGACATCTTTCCGCTTGTGGATAAAGTAACCAAGCATCATTGGGATGGAGAAGTAGGCGATCGCAGTGAGCGCATCACTCACCACGTGCAGCCCAACCAACGATGTTTGCCAGAGGTAGCATTGCCCATGAGGCATATAACCATCAGGCGAAAGCAAATTTTTGAGAAATTCCAGCATTGTTCCTACAGCGTTTTTACAGCCACAACCTGTCCGTTAGTGCAAATGGTAGCCAAGCCTAAGCACCCGTCAAGAAAATAATTCGGTTGAGTTCACATCGCGATCCATTCGCTAAAGCGTTGAAATCTGCTTTAGAAGTGTCATAGGCTACACAGCACGGAGTATCAAACAGCACGTAGGATGAAATACCTATGGTATGTAGTAAAGAGCGCCAGCATAATGAAGTCCCTGTGTAGAACCGCCAGAGCGTCTATCTTGCAGAAATTTTCAAAGGCTAGTCCCTATAAGACCAACCCTGTTGCTGCCTAAGACTGTACCTAGCAAGCTCAGAGATACTTGTATCGCTACAAGCGCCTCAAGGAAACGCTAAATATGCAGATTACTAATCTCTATTGTGCCCATCTCTTCACAAGAATGCTTGGCTTTACAGGCTTGATCCGATTCTTTAAAGAATTGAATCGCAACAGTTTCAGGCAAAATACTGAGTCGTATCAATGATCCCAAGCTAACTGGGCACACTAGGAAGTGAAGTAGGTTTTCGCCCCCGTTTGCCTGCTTGTCCATTTAGCATTGGGACGCATGGCTGCGCTATGTCTGCACAAAAAATTCAGCTCGAAGCGCTTCAAAAAATTCGGCAGCATATGCAGCACGGATTCGCACTGCCCACATCCGAAAATCAACCACGATCGTGGTCTTTATCCAGCAACGAGGCAGAACTCCCAGAACCAGATTCCCTTAGCGAGCTAGGCGATCTGTTTACGTTTGGTGGCTCGATGGCAGAGCCGATGCATGCGCCAAACAGCCGCGGCGAATGGTTTATCAGCACTGCAAACCCTGGTGCAGTACTCATGAAGCTGCCAGGACTGACGCTAAAGCCAGCGGTGCGGCTCGTCGGCTATTTACATCGGCAGCCAGAAGCAGGAATTGGAGTGATTTGGGCGGTGCCAGAGTCGTTAAGCACCACTGCCCACCTGGAAAAAGCGCTAGCAGCCAGCAGCGATCGTGCCCATCCTCCCCGTCCCGAAGGCGCGTTCGCCAACCTGATGGAAGCTGTACAGGGCGATCGGACTCCAGCATCCTTTATTATTGCCTCGCTTCTACAGCGCGAATTGAGAGAATTTGGGCGACTGGGCAAAGCCTGCAATTGGTCACACCATCGCCTCATCAGCGCTCCACCCACTCAGGTGCAGTGGCAGTGGCAAGTAGAGCCGCCCAAAGACCTATCACCTAAAGTACGAGTCTTTCCTGATGGCAGAGCCGTGATCGAGTTTTTTAGCTGCCGCGTTATACCGCCCGTTACCCTCTTTCAACACCTTGATCAGTATCCCAGTACCCATTATGGGGCAGCAGTTTCAGACCGAGCGATCGCCATAGTGAAGCGCCCCTGACAACAGGTAGCACGAGTGTCGTACAGCAGTTTTGCATTCGCTCTAGTTACGGATTGGGGTAAATTTTTTGACAAGAGCAGCCGTCTCCTCTGGTTTTCCAGAAGAGGGAAACAAGAGAACACTCTTGATTTTGGTGTTGTTAACCAGTTCTTTCAAACGATATAACTGCTGATCTGAAATGGCGACGCCCGCATATTTCTTGGCGTAATCCAATTCCTGGTTAAAATTGGCATCATTGTACGTTTGAATGAAAACGCGATCGACATTCCAATTTTGCCAATCAGCCGCAAAATAACGCTTACCCCAATAGGGATTGTGATGGCAAAGATCAAAGCTAACAGCCGGGTTAGCTTTCTTCATCTCAGCTCTCATCTGTCGCACAAACTTAGTCAAGCGGGCAGTGCGATCGACTTTACCGGGTAAGCCAGCATGGTAGCCCAGGTAGTCATCCCACTGCACAGCATCAATAGTTGGGTACTTTTGGACAAACTCTACGGCTATCTTTCTGAAAAAGTTAGCAACTTCTGGAATCTCCATGTCCAGCACGTAGTGATCAATGCCAGCGTAGGTTTTATCAACTCCAGGCACAAGCCATCGTTTAGAGATTGCCAGGTCAAAGATTGGACTGTTTTTATCGATCTTAATGCCCTTCTCAAAATAGGCGTGTACTTGCATACCCTGCTTGTGCGCCTCATCAATCAGCCAGTTTAACCACTGATCTTGAAATTGATTAGGGCAACTTTTGTAGCCCAATATCTGCTGCATAACATCGCTGTTATACATTGTGCAGCCATTACCCCATACTCCATGAATAATCGTATTAATGCCTTGATCGCGGTAATATCGCACTCGCTCGCGGATCATTGTTTCACTAGCATTATTAGTAGCTTGGTAGCGGCTTAAGTAGATGCCTCTAATTGCTTTTTTCTCCCAAAGGGTTTGAGCCGATGGTCTTTTTTTGAGAGTTGCTGATACTGGTGAAGCTTGTGGCTTAGTTGGTCTAACAGCCGGAATTTGTGGAGGGGGAGCGGTGGTAACCGTTACACGCTGACGGGGCACTGGAGCCAAGACAGGATCGATAGATGGTTGAGTAGTAATAGCAGGCTGTTGAGCAGCAGTCAAAAATTTATTGAGCTTTGAGCGATCAATCTGAGTGAAGCCCCAATAGCCAATGCCTAACAAAATTATGATGAATGAAATTGGAATACTTGAACATCCGCAGCCATTATTTTCTTTTTTAGATGGCATGGCAATGCTAATAAAGGTTCAACGATGAAAAGAACTAATTTCACCCTGCGAGGAAAATCTTATTGACCGCTACGAGGTGGCAAAGAGGATAAATTAGAGCTTAGGTGCTACATTAAGCTACTTCACGCCATCGCGCAGTTCCGCATCGCGTTTGATTGCTTTGCCTTTATTTTTCCCAAGTTGTTCTGCTGACTATGCAGTTGTTGCCTTATAGCAGTCCTAAATGATACGTGAGCACAAGATCCCCGACTTCTTGAAGAAGTCGGGGATCTGAACAGATAAATCTCACAACTCAAATAGGATTGCTATAGATTTGGGAGATCATAATAGGGCTGCCAAGAAGCAACAGCTTTATGGACACGATTGCCTTACTCAGTACCCGTTTTTTAATCTTCTGGCTGCTCATGCTCGATCACGAACACATTGGAGTAAAGATTCGCCACAATCTGCTTGCCTTGCTGCGTTAGAGACAGGTAGTAGAGTGCATCTTTGATATACGGAAACACACCGTGCCAGTAAAATTTGGGATAGTTTTTGCGGAGATCGCCGGGATGCCGATAGCCGAGGGCTTTGTTGACGCCCGTTTCTTCAAATTCGTAGAATAGTGCGCCGATTTTCTTTAAGTAGCGAGGATCGCTAAGTTGTCCAATCAGGTCAGAGGCACGGATTAAGCCAGGATAGTTAATGGTGTCTTGATGGTCTTCGGCAGCAGGAACAGGGAAGCGAGTCAGTTCAATATTGCGCTTGACCAGTTCGGCATCAATGAGTTTATGCCCGCCGAAGCGTTCTTCGATAAACAGCTTGGCACGATCGACGTGATAGGGTGTCAAGCCTGCATCCGATGAGCCAGGTGGCAGATTCACCCTATTGTCATCTTTACCCGTTGCATACATCCCTTCGCAATCATTGCGACAAACGCCCTTCACGTAGCCAATATCATGGCAAACGAGCGAGATGATGAAATGCAGCCAGTCTTCGCAGGAAACACCACCCATACGAATATGCCTGCCGCGCAAAATTTCTTGCCCGACCAGCGTTACCAAAATGGAATGCTCAACGTTATGGTACAGAGCATCACTGTTGGCAATATTTTCCATCGCCATTGAGCCAACCCAGCCAATGATGTCTTCATAGTCAGACTTCCAGCCTCCGTAAGTGCGGCGATAGCCTTCCTTCAATTTCTTAACGAAGTCTTCGATGAGAAGTTCTGTAGCGTTGAACATACTAGCAACTTGCTTGAGTTAAAGGCGTTAGGGAAAAGGTATAGCCATAGCCAGCATAGTTAGGACGAGTAGGCGTTGCCTCCACACTCTGCTCTTCATGCCCTAACCTTTTTGGCGACCGCTATCGATAGACGCGAGGAACTCTAGAAACTTTTATACAGGATGGCGTGGCAAATGCTGAACATTCAGCTAAACTCAGTGAGCTTCTTCTTCATATATAACAACTCAAACCCATTAACGGACTAAGCGCCTACGATCGCTAACAAAAAGCACGAGCTTGAATACGGCGATCGCGCAGCCGCTAGCAACAAAAATTGACAGTTAGACAAGTGGCACCTAAAT
The DNA here is from genome assembly GCA_036703925.1 of Candidatus Sericytochromatia bacterium. Lineage (GTDB taxonomy): Bacteria > Cyanobacteriota > Cyanobacteriia > Leptolyngbyales > Leptolyngbyaceae > Stenomitos. The sequence goes on along the minus strand of DATNQS010000653.1, from coordinate 4,023 downwards.
TAGCGGCGATCAACCCTGTAACTTCTAACCTGAGAGTAATGCAAGACCCGGATAAACCGAACGAGTTCTGGTGGCTGGCAGCGATTTGGTTGAGTTATTTGGGTGAGGTTTGTCAATGGACTCATATCTGCCTGTATCCTGGTCATCAGTTACGGCAATGATCCCTCAAGCGTTGGTGTCAGCAAAAGACCTATCTAACCACGATCTAGTTCTGCGTTGTCAGGCTGATCATCGTCCCGATAAAGCGGCGTTCGCTGAGTTGTTGCGACGCTACCAGTCTCACGTTGAAAAAGTGCTTTACCACCTCGCACCCGATTGGCAAGATCGGGCAGATTTGGTGCAGGAAGTTTGGATTCGAGTGTACCGCAACATTCGGCGGCTCAATGAACCGAGCAAGTTTCAGGGTTGGTTGAGCCGCATTGCCACCAACTTGTTTTATGACGAACTGCGGAAGCGCAAACGTCATGCCACCCCCTTATCTCTGGATGCGCCCATCACCTTCAGCGACGGCGAAATGGACTGGGAAATTGCGGCTGATACGCCAGAGCCAGACGAAGAACTGAGTCGGCAAGAATTTTATGGACAATTGCAAGCTGCGATCGCTGATTTGCCTGAGGTCTTCCGCACAACGATCGTTCTCCGCGAAATCCAGGGCATGAGCTACGAAGAAATTGCCGAAATTACTAAAGCGTCTCTGGGCACCGTCAAGTCCAGGATCGCTCGTGCTCGTCAGCGCCTACAGCTTCAGTTACAACCCTATCTCGACGAGTAAACGCTTAGTTGTAACCCTGGCTGAGTCTTGCTTAGGATTGTTCGCCTACCATTGCAGGTCATGCACAACTGTTAGTAGCGCTCGATCAAGTTCGTCGTCAGGGCTGAGAACACTCTCTAGTTCGTTGGGTTCAACCCACTGCCACGTATCGTATTCATCTGATCGCAACTTCACCTGCTCTTTCTCCTCTAACGTCAGTTCGATTTGATACGTAATGTTCACGCTATGAGAGCCGTGATGCTGAGGTGGCTGATGGCGAACCGCGAAACAAGTAGAATAAACGCCAACACACTGAAAGCGGATAGCCTCTAAATTTCCCAGATTGGCTTCTTCCCATGCTTTTCTGATCGCCGTAGCTTTTGGTTCTTCGCCTGCTGCCATTCTGCCGCCCACAATCCACCAGGACGATCGCGGCTTGGTATTTCGCTTTGCCAGCAGCAGTTGGTTCTGGTAAGTGAAAACTAGATCCACACAGACTAGCACTAGAAAGTCGAGTGCCGTAGTGTAAGCGGCTTCTGGCATCCGATCATCAGGAGCCACAGGATTAAGCCGTCCCGCTTCCTGAAAGTGTAGAACATCGCGCATGACAGTGTTAAGAGGCGTGTAAAGAACTCCTCTACTGTGTCATAAGGAACTGCATTATAAGGAACGGTTCCCGTTCGGGTCGTTGCCCGAAGCGGGGCGGGGTACTTTGGTAAGTGGTTGGGCTTTGGCAGCGCTTAGTTGCTCGTCTGCGATCGCATACCAGACTTGCCCAAACGTACGCGGGTTCAGCGCCTTACCCTTTTGATCAGGAAACAGTTGCCAAAAGCGACCATCTGCCAGTGCATCTAACCGCGGGCTCTTTTTGGCACCCGTTTCGCCTAACGTTGCCAGCCATTGATCGTAGTTTCTGCGGCGGTAGCTACCTAGCTTCTGGCGCGATTCAGGCTTGAGGGTTGCCAGTTTGTCCATGATGCTGCTGGCGATCGCGTTCCATTCTGTTCGTAGTTTGGCTTGTTCTGGATTGCCAAGGCTCTGCGATCGCAGTTGGGGATACTTAGCGTAAAACGCCTCATCCACCAGGTTGGTGAAGAACTGAAAGTCAATGTTGAGCTGACGACGGCGATCGCGCAATGCCTCCTGTGAAACGGCTTTAACGCTAGGAGATGGGCTTGGCGAAGCAGTGGGCTCATTCGGCGAAGCAGCGGGCTTCACTGCCACGGGTGACGGGGAAGCCGCAGGATTGGCAGTGGGCTGTTTATGCGGCAGAAAGCGCCAGACGATCGCGGCAAGCAGCAGCACCAAACCCACCACCATCGCAGCAGAAGCACGTGGATCACTGTTGCCCTTCCGCTTGGGACGTAAACGCTTTTTGGGTAAACGAGCGGGGAATGGTTGTAAGGCATCGGTTGCCTCGGCTGGTTCGGGCGTGTTCTTTGTAGGTAAATGAGTGGGAAATGGTTGTGAGGCATCGGTTGCCTCAGTTGCTTCGAGCGTGTTCACTGGTGCAGCATCGACAACAGCGGTTGCCAGCAATGGCTCTAAGATGTGTGACACCTGTGCGGCTGAGGCAAGCCGTTTTTTGGGCTGGGGATGCAGCATCTGACGCAGCAACCGCGTTAAGGTTGGGTTTACTGTTACCAGTGGTTCCCAGTCAAGCTGCTGAGTCTGGCTGTTGTAGAGCGCTTGCGGCATTTTGCCTGTCAGGAGGGCGATCGCGGTGACTGCTAACGCATACAAATCACTGGTAGGGTCAGCCTTGCCGTGGAGTTGCTCTGGTGGCACAAAGCCCCATTTTCCTAAGGCCTCGTTTTGATCAAGGGGATGAAGCTGCAACCGCGTGACCAGTTCTCGCACCAGCCCAAAGTTAATCACGATCGGCAACTGGTCTTGCTGCCGCACAATTAGGGTATCGAGCGACAGGTTACGATGCACTACCCCGCGATTATGCAGATAGGTCAGTACCGGCAACACTTTGAGTAAAAACTGAATCACTTCTGCTTCAGAAAAACACTGCCCCTGGGCTTTGCGCTCGCTCAACAGCACGCCATAGCTTTTGCCTTCCACATAATCCCGTATCCAGTAGAGCCGCTCATCTTGAGCAAACATCATGCGGAGATGGGGCAACTGCGGGTGCTGAAGCTCATATAACCCTGAGACATCTTGATGAAAACGCTGCCGTAAGCTTTCCACCACCGCAGGATCTTGCTGCACTGGCGTAAATTCTTTGACGACACAAAGTTCGTTCAGCCGCTTTTGGTCGCGTGCCAGATAGGTTTGACCAAATTTACCCTGTCCCGCTGCACCAATGAGACAGTAACGGTTTTGAAGCAGAGTTCCAGGAGCGATCGGAGGGCGCATGGCAGTGTTGGCTTAACGTGGACGATCGACGAAACAGGCAGCAGCTAAAAAGGCGCTAAAGCTGGCTGTTGGACGGAGGCAATGTACTATTGTGCTGCAACGACCACAGGCAAGGCGCTAAAACAGCAAAATTTGGAGCCGTTGCGATCTAGAGATGTTAGCCCATCTCGTGCCCAACGCTTACAACTCAACCGTCAAATTTAATCACTTGAGGGTTGACAGAATTATAGAACATCTGTACCAAAATCATGCCATCTTTGTAAGCAATTGTCGCGTGACGCTAGAAGACAAATTGCAGGCACGGTGGAGACCACAGCACCCTTCCTGCGAGGCTTCAGCGATCATGCCGCAAAATTGGTACATCCGTTACCATCTGGTTTTAGATGAACGGCGATCGCTTGCGAATCAACCCTAAGATGGCTGTAGCGAATGTTAGGTAGTTTTAACAAGGCTACTGGGGCAACAGTCCTGAAGCATTGAACACAGCAACATTGGTTGATCGGCTACGGGCTTTGCGTCCTTCAAAAGCCTTACAGAGTCAAGCGTTGAAGGCTCCTCTTCCATTACATTGGAGTCACCTTGAGCAGAATCCTCCACTCTCTACTCGACTGCTACTCGCCATTCGTACAGTTTGTAATGCACACAGCCATTCTGTACAAGCGGATCTTGCGCTACGATCGCGGCGGCTTCATCCATCGAAGCGGCTTGAAACAGAAGCATACCACCGCCATAGCAGCCCCAGTAGCCTGATTTCGCCTGGTGTCCTTTGGCAATTAAACCGCGCACGAAGGCTTTGTGAGCCGGAACATATTGATCGAATAGGGGCTTATCGACGATTCCTTCTTCAATTTTGACGAACCATGGCATGACAAGGTGTTCCTTTGAGTCAAACAAACGATCGTTTTTTT
>DATNQS010000652.1:0-7381 GCA_036703925.1 Candidatus Sericytochromatia bacterium | reverse complement strand
ATGAACAAGCTGGCAAACGTCACGATCGTTGGCAATGTTGGTCCCAGTGTCGCCGAAAATATGATGTCAGGACGAGTTCATGTTAAAGGCTTCGCTTCTGTAGCCGCAGGAGCCTCTGCCCACGGTGGGCTGCTGGTGATTAATGGTGATGCCAGCTTGCGTTGCGGTATTTCCCTTAAAGGCGCAGATATCGTGGTGGGTGGCAGTGTGGGCAGTTTTTCCGCCTTCATGGCACAGGCTGGACGCATCGTGATTTGCGGCAACGCAGGCGATGCTCTTGGCGATTCTCTCTACGAAGCGGTGCTTTACGTGCGTGGCTCCATCAAATCGCTCGGTGCCGATGCCCAACTTGAACCCATGTCTGAAGGTGATTATGCAGCCGTAGGTGAATTACTTGCCAAAGCAGGCTTTGATCACGATCCAAAAGAGTTCAAACGCATTGCGTCTGCTAAACAGCTTTATCACTGGAACGCGAGTGCGAATCAAGAATACTGAAAGAACTTTATCTCACATAAACGACATGGATGGCATAGTCATTGCAACTGATCGGCTCTTTTTAAGGGAATGGCTCTCGGAGGATTTTCGCTACTTCAAACCTATTGCTACCAATCCACAAGTAATGCAATACATAGGAACCGGAGAACTCTGGTCAGACGAGAGGATTAACCAATTCATTAATAACCATATTGCTCGGTACAAAAAGTACAAATTTTGCTTTTGGGCACTGGTTCATCAAAGTACACAAACACTCATTGGCATCTGTGGTTTATCTCTGCTTAACGAACCAGATGAGGTTGAAATTGGTTGGTGGTTAACTCCTGACTACTGGGGCAAAGGGCTTGCGACAGAGGCAGCTCAAGCCGTCATGTCTTATGGTTTTGAGCGTTTAACTCTACCGAAGATAATCTCTATCGCACAACCAGTCAATCAGCGTTCAATCCGAGTAATGGAGAAGCTGGGAATGCATTTCGAGAAAATGAGTACAGACCGTCACGGTATAGAGGTCGTATATTACGCAAAGGATCGGTCATGAACAACGCTCAATCGAACCAACCCATCTCGCGTGAGGCATCTTGGGGCTACGACAGCCGCATGATCAACTACATTCAAAATGCAGCCGCGCATGGTCTTTACGAAATTCGTGGTTTGGGTGCCAAGCGTCGGTTGCCTCACTTTGATGATCTAGTGTTTTTGGGATCATCGCTCTCGCGGTATCCCCTGGAAGGCTATCGGGAAAAATGCACGACTAAAACCATTTTGGGGACTCGATACGCCACGAAACCCATTGAGTTAGAGATTCCCATCACGATCGCAGGGATGAGTTTTGGCTCCCTGTCTGCCAACGTGAAAGAATCATTGGGGCTTGCAGCAACCGCAGTGGGCACCTCGACCACGACAGGCGATGGCGGCATGACTTCGGAAGAACGGCTCTCGTCCAAGACCTTGATTTATCAGTGCTTGCCCTCTCGGTATGGGTTCAATCCTGATGATGTGCGAAAAGCAGACGCGATCGAAATCGTCATTGGGCAGGGTGCAAAACCAGGCGGCGGCGGGATGCTGTTGGGGCAAAAAATTAATCCACGAGTCGCACAAATGCGCACCTTACCCGAAGGTGTGGATCAACGTTCTGCCTGCCGCCACCCCGACTGGACCGGACCCGATGACCTCACTATCAAAATTCAGGAGTTACGGGAACTCACCGATTGGGAAAAACCCATCTACGTGAAAGTAGGAGCCTCACGCACGTTCAATGATGTCAAACTTGCGGTTCATGCCGGTGCCGATGTAATCGTCGTCGATGGAATGCAGGGCGGAACGGCAGCAACCCAGACTGTTTTTATCGAACACGTTGGCATTCCCACGCTGGCAGCCGTGCGTCAGGCAGTCGATGCCCTCGAAGATTTGAACATGAAAGGTAAGGTGCAGCTCATTGTGTCTGGTGGCATTCGTACTGGAGCCGATGTGGCTAAAGCGATCGCGATGGGTGCGGATGCAGTGTCGATCGGGCAAGGCATTCTCATTGCGTTGGGCTGCAATAGTGAAACCTATATCCAGCAGGGCGAACACCACTCAGCGGTGGAAGACTATGCGGCGATCGGCACAGCTCCAGGTTACTGTCACCATTGCCATACTGGTAAATGTCCCGTTGGTGTCACCACGCAGGACGCAATCCTGGAAAAACGGCTGGAGCCAGAAGTCGGTGCGCGTCGAGTGCAAAACTACCTCAAAACGTTGAATATGGAACTGACCACGATCGCCCGTGCTTGCGGCAAACAAAACGTCCACCATCTGGAGCGCGAAGATCTGGTTGCCCTCACCATTGAAGCTGCTGCAATGGCGCGGTTACCCCTTGCGGGAACATCCTGGGTTCCTGGATGGCAGTAACCGTAGTGCATCCTAAAAACCATCCTTCATGCCACTGCGCCCAGTTATTTTAAGGGAGCATGAAGCTGCCACAAGCGTCGCCACAGGATTGACAACCATTTCTAATTAAATAAGCCATACCCTTTCACTCCTTCACTTCTTCACCCCCTCACTCTTCAACCTTTACACACTGACAAGAACCTTAGCTTACTCATTTAGAGGTTGCTTCAACAGTTAGCCTGCCTGCATTGCCTTCATCAAACGCGCTAGAGCGTATTTTAATTGTGCACCGGGGTCGATCGCCTGCCAGCCGCTAGCTGTTTTCTGGCGCAGCTCAAAATGCAGATGGGGACCCGTCGATAAGCCAGTGCTACCCACTCGCCCAATAACATCACCTTTTTCAACCCATTGACCCGGTTTAACCATTAGTGCGGAAAGGTGTGCGTAGAGCGTTTCGCGTGTATTGTCCTGGTGCGACAAAATGACTGTTAGCCCATAGCCACCCAACTGATCAGAAAGCGCCACCTTGCCAGACGCTGCCGCTAAAACGGGTGTACCCATTGGTGCTCCAATGTCCGTACCACTATGAAAGCGCCGATTGCCCTTGATGGGATGCACTCGCCAGCCGAAGCTAGAGGTGATAGGTGCTGGTGACGCTAGGGGAAAGATGAAGCTCAACCCGTTCCAAAGTTCAGCATTAAAACGGGTGCCCGTAGCGTAGGCTGCCGTCCAATTTTGCCCGTTGAAGTTAGGTGTGCGCTGCTCGTCTACGACCACGCCGATTCCACCGATCTTTCCTCCAACGCCATTGAGAGCGTAGCTGACATAATTTGGTGACGCTGGTGGCATGTAGCTGTACTGCGGAGTGCTTGGGGACGAAGTGTATGGCACTACCAGGGGCAGCGATCGCCCTGATGGTGACGGCACCAGGGCTTTGGTTTTGATCTTAACTAAAGGGACTTTTGGCAACAGTGGCTTCGTTGCAATAGTTGATCGAAACGGTTGCCTAGCCGCGATCGCATTAATTTGCGCCAGTAGATCTGCCTGAGCTTCGGGGGACAGCATCGCGTCTTGAGCCATCTGGCGTGCCTGAGCAAACTGTCTAGCTTGAGCCAGCGCGATCGCTTCTGCTTCCAGGTTTGCCCGCAGCTTTGCTTCTTTCAGAGGTTTTTCTTTAGCAACAATGTCTGCCAGCTTTTGCTTCAGCACTAGCCGCTGATCAACCGTAGCTTGCTTAAAGGGTTGGTTGCGATCGGACTCCACAGCTTGGACCGTCGTAACGCTTTGCGCCGTCTTGTCTACTAAAGCTTTATCTGCTAGAGCCTTATTTGTTAAGGCCTTATTTGCTGAAGAATCGGCAGGCTGTACGCTCCTGAAAGTAGCAGCCTCCGTGTTAGCTGGTTGAATAGTTCTTTGAACCGCAACTGGTTGGGCGCTGACGTTGGGCGCGGCTTGAGTCAACGCAACGGGCGGCATTGACTCCGGAGCACTCACGGTCGGGTTGAGGACGGGAACAGCGGTTTGATGCGGAGCGACCAGTGCAGCTTGAGTGTCAACATTGGCAGGTGAAACGGGCTTAGCGGCTTGCTCTGCCAGCGTCTGGGCGATCGCGTCCAGCATTTTAGAAGTTCCCTAACTAATGGTCTGCCGCTTTATTTCTAAGTGATTACCTGGCAATCAGGATAGTTTTTCTGCTGTCACCACTTTTTTAAGAGCATTGCGTAAAACTACTACCAAAGAACGTTGTTTTCATGAAGCTCTCCGGATATTAGCAAGGCGCTTCCGTATATACATGTTCAAAATAGGTTAAGAGTTCTAAAGCCCTTGCCTCTGGGTATACTGAGCCAACTGAAACCTGTAAGAGGTCTTACCAATGTTGAGCCAGTTAGAAAAGTTGAGCATGGATGCAGATGGTCGCTTTGCCACCGATGAAGAACTAGCCTTTGTAGATGCTTACGTCCAGTCCTTTAGTCTTCGGGTGCAGACCTATCAAACGCTTCAGTTGGTAGAAAGTGCGATCGTGCAGCAGGTAGAAGCAAAAATGCGAGCCATTGACCCAATGCTCTTCCACAGTGGTAAGGAAGACGTGAGTGCGAAATGGAAGCGCGATACCGTGAGGGTACTCCGCTACTCTGCGATCGCCATGCTGATGGATGATCCTGAGACCCTGCGTGAACGGTTTCTTTTGTGGTTTCAGAGCATCATGAAAGCCTTTGGCGCTGAAAAGAGCTGCAATGCTACCTACGAAGTGATGCAGCAAGTGGTCAAACAGCATTTGACTCCACAGCAAGTTAGTATGTTCTGTCCCATCCTTGAGCTTAATCGGGTGTCATTAGGAAAACCCCGCTAACCCATAGTCCCGTTGATGGAACCTTAGGCTGCAAAGGCAACAGCATCAAGCACTAGAGGCAGGAAACTTGTACCTTTTGCCTTTCGCTCTCCTCCTACCGATACCCTGCCGCTTGTAGCGAGAACAATTGAGCATAGCGCTTACCCGATCGCAGCAGTTCGTCATGGGTGCCGTGTTCGACTACTTTGCCACTTTGCAGCACTATAATCTGGTCTGCCATTCGCACCGTTGAAAACCGATGAGAGATGAGAATTGCCATCTGGTTTTGCGTCATGGCGCGAAAGTGATCGAAAATTTGCACTTCGGCTTCAGCATCCATGGCGGCGGTCGGTTCATCCAGCACCAGAATGTCAGCCTGGGTTCGCATGAAGGCTCGCGAAAGAGCTATTTTTTGCCACTGACCGCCCGATAGCTCACGACCGCTCTTAAACCATCGTCCGAGCTGAGTGTGATAGTTGTCGGGCAGCGAGGCAATAAAAGGCTGTGCCGTGCCTTTTTCCGCAGCAGCTTGCCAACGTGCTTCATCCTCCATAAAGTTCACATCACCCGCACCAATATTTTCACCGACGGTAAATTGATACCGCACAAAGTTTTGAAAAATCACGCCGATGCGCTGCTGAAGTACGGCAGGATTCCATTCACGCAGATCCAAGCCGTCTAACAGAATGCGCCCACTGTCTGGAATATATAGACGTGTCAGCAGCTTGATCAGAGTAGTTTTGCCAGAGCCATTTTCGCCTACGATCGCCAGCTTTTCACCTGGTTTCAAATGCAGCGATACCGCTTCTAGCGCAGGCTCAGAGCTACCGGGATAGCTAAAGGTAACGGACTCAAAGCGCAAGCCATCGCCTGGTAAGAGACCGTGCGATGCATAACCCAAAGGTGTCGCAATGGGTTGTTCCAGGTACTCATATAGATTTGACAGGTAAAGACTATCTTCGTACATGCCACCGATCGCGCTCAAAATGGAAGCGAAAGTCGTTTGCCCCTGACGAAATACAACGAGATACATCGTCAGATCGCCGAGAGAAATCGCCCCGGCGATCGCCTCCCACACAATCCATACATAGGCAGCGTAAAAAGCAGTGGTGCTCAAGAGTCCTAGCAAATAGCTCCATAACCCTCGGCGGATGGTCAAATTCCGGTCTTCGCCATAGAGCTGGTGGAAAATGTTACGGTAGCGGCGCAACAGCATGGGACCGAGTTGATACAGCTTGACTTCCATAGCGGCTGTATCGTTAGAAAGCAACCATTCCAGATAATTTTGCTGCCGCACTTCAGGGGCACGCCAACGAAACAGACGAAAGGCGGCTCCGGCAAAGCGCGTCTCGGCAATAAACACGGGGATTGCTGCCACCATCAGCACTAGCACCGCCCAGGCGGAAAAGTTAAGCAGCAAGCTACCATACGTGATCAACGAAAGCGTGTCTTGCACCAGGCTAAACGTGCGCCCGACTAAGCTGAGTGGACGGCTGGATGCTTCTCGCCGCGCCCGCGCCATTTTGTCATAGAACTCCGAGTCCTCGAAGTGCGCCATGTCAAGAGTAAGCGCCTTTTCGAGAATGAGTACGTTGACCTTGTGCCCTAGCTGTGCCCGTAATAAGGACTGACAGAGCCCTAGCCCCTGCTTGCCGCCTGCCTGAAGCGCAATTAGTCCGGCTTCAATGCCTAAGTAGGTTAGGGTCTGCCAACGATCGTCCGCCAAGCCCGATCGCGCTGCCTGCACGACACCATCAACAATAAGCTTGCCCACATAGGCGATCGCGCCTGGAAGTAAGCCAGCAATCAAGGTTAACACCATGAGAGCAATGGTCAGCCCACGATTGGTTGTCCACACTAACGCGATCGCCCGTCCACAGTACTGATAAATCGACAACGACTGCCGCAAACTCTGCCAGCGCTGTCTCAGCCGATTTCGTTGAAAATTCCTCATACTCTCACGATAGCTTTCTGCGATCGAAGTTGGCAGCTAACGGTCAGCAGTCAGCAGTCAGCTTTTAGCCTTTCAGCCTGCGTCTCAGCCTAGCGTGTGGTATGTCCTTCCACTGGCTACATATTCAGAGGGGTGGTAAGGTGAGGCTGGTCTTAGAGCGAATAGGTTCGCGTGGCTTACTGGATCAAACTCAATTTTGAGCGAAATACTTACGTGATCGACCTTGATCGAGTCACCGCATTCTGTTATGTGCCCAATGCGAGAGTTTCATTTGCCTTACTGGATGGCAACACGACGATCGTCGTCACGCAGCAAAGCGATCCTGACTCCTATCAAACCATTCTGGATTACGTAGAAAAACGCACAGGGTTTACGTTGCCGTAGAGTTTGCATAGCCATTGTCGTCACTAATCCAGCGCGAGCGTATCACCTACTCGTAAGGTCGCTCCCGCTTGGGGCTGAACGATACGAGTGTTGACTGCCAACCGATAAAAGTGGTTAAAGCGCGAAGCCTCTGCCCACTCTGGTAAGGTTTCCTTACGCTTGGTAACAAACATCGTTTGAAAATGAGGATACGGCTCGCCAGTCATCGCATCACGGGTAACCACAATACATCGCTGGCAAGGGTTCACACCTGCAAACTGCACGTTACCAAGATGAAATGGCACCACGCAATCCGCTTTACCAAACAGGCGATCTTCCAAAACGGCTCAACATCATTAATTTCGAGGTTC
>DATNQS010000651.1:0-3173 GCA_036703925.1 Candidatus Sericytochromatia bacterium | reverse complement strand
GCATCCGCATGGGTTGTCCGATCGCGACTTTGATAGCTTGTTTACTATTGACAAGCCAATTATTTTCAACTTCCACGGCTATCCCTGGTTAGTGCATCGGCTGACCTATCGCCGCACCAACCATAACAATCTCCATGTGCGCGGCTACAAAGAAAAGGGGAGTATCAACACGCCTTTGGAACTGGCAATTCAAAATCAGATCGATCGCTACAGCATTGCGATGGATGTGATCGATCGTGTGCCCAGTCTTCAAGTGGCGGGTGCTCATGCCAAAGAAGCGTTCAAGAACCAGCAAATTGAGTGCATCCGCTATGCCTATGAGCACGGCGTTGATATGCCCGAAATTTTGGACTGGAGATATCCGGGTACGCCTGCTGCCACTGCCCCTTCGCACGAGGATGCGTCAGACTAAGCGATCGAAGCGATTGCGCTTATAATTGTGTGCGGGAAGCATTGGTGGACGAGCAGCAATCGTATCTAGTATCGACTTTAAACTGTGTCGTACCCTGTAGAGGTGTAGCCTTGTTGTGCCCCGACCAGGCGGTTAAGCCGTAGCAATGCTGCTTTAAATCGGTATCAATCTAACCACCGCACGGTAATGGCATACAGCGACTTCACCATTGAGCAGGCAGTCGAGCAGTTTCAGCTAGTCGTCTCTACTGTGGCATTTGACCTTCAGCCTGTTGATGCCACACCAGCATTGGACGCTGCTTTGAAGCGGTATCTACCTTTAGCTACAAGCATCAGTACCGAGAAAGCCCGCAATGAGTTAATTGTTACCCCAATGCTGCTAGAGGTGCGATCGCGCTTCCACGATCGGATTGGCTACTTTTCGGGTCGCTCACTCACCGTTGACTCCAGCATTGGACTGAACGGTGAGTGCGACTTTCTCCTATCAGCCAATCCAGACCAAACGATCATACAGGCTCCCCTTGTGGTCGTTGTGGAAGCCAAAAACGCTGACTTAACCAGAGCTTTAGGGCAATGTGCGGCTCAAATGGTGGGTGCTTACCGTTTTAATGAACTTAAGGGACAGATCTACCCGATCTATGGGGCTGTTACTACTGGCACCAACTGGAAACTCCTGACCCTCGATCGACAAAAACTCAGCATTAGCCTGGAAGAGTACTTAGTGCCACCCCAGCTCACTAGCGTGCTTGGTTTCTTGAGTGAACCGTTTCAAACACTTTTGCAGAGCGACTTACAGCAATGAGTAGCGCAAACCTGTTGACTCCACACTCACACTGATAGACTACCTGTAGATCGACGACCCAACCATCGGCGTAAGAAGACTATTTACATGAGTATACAAACCGTTTCCACCACTCCCTTTGCTGATCAAAAACCGGGAACTTCTGGGCTGCGTAAAAAAGTGCCTGCGTTCCAGCAACCGCATTATCTGGAAAATTTTGTTCAGTCTATTTTTGACAGTCTAGAGGGCTTTGAAGGGCAAACGCTTGTGGTCGGTGGCGATGGTCGCTACTACAACCGTGAGGCGATTCAACTGATTCTTAGAATGGCAGCCGCAAACGGGTTTGGGCGCGTGCTAGTGGGGCAAGGTGGTATCCTCTCTACCCCTGCGGCATCCTGTATCATTCGTAAAAACGGTGCCTTTGGCGGCATTATTCTTTCAGCTAGTCATAATCCAGGCGGTCCGAAAGAAGACTTTGGCATTAAGTACAACACTGGCAATGGCGGTCCCGCGCCCGAAAAGGTGACAGACGCAATTTTTGCCCGCAGTAAGGTGATTGACCAGTACAAAATTTTGGATGCACCTGCGATCGATCTCGATCAACTGGGTCAGTTCCCTATGGGCGCTATGACCGTTGAAGTGATTGACTCGGTAGCAGATTACGCTGAATTGATGGAATCGCTGTTTGATTTCGATCGCATCCGTCAGCTCTTAACGGGCGGACAATTTCGGATGTGCATGGACTCGCTTCACGCTGTTACAGGTCCCTACGCTCATGCGCTGTTTGAAGGCACACTTGGCGCACCCGCTGGCACAGTGCAGAATGGCATTCCCTTAGAAGACTTTGGTGGTGGGCATCCTGATCCCAACCTGGTTTACGCGCATGATCTGGTCGAGGTGCTGTTTGGCGATCATGCACCGGATTTTGGTGCCGCCTCTGATGGCGATGGCGATCGCAACATGATTCTCGGTCGTCACTTTTTTGTGAACCCCAGCGATAGCCTCGCTGTGCTCGCCGCGAATGCCAAACTGGTGCCTGGTTATAAAGATGGCTTGGCAGGTATTGCGCGATCGATGCCCACGAGTCAGGCTGCCGATCGTGTGGCGAAACGTCTTGGCATCGAAGCCTACGAAACCCCAACAGGCTGGAAGTTTTTTGGCAATCTGCTCGATGCTGGCAAAGCCACGCTCTGCGGTGAAGAAAGCTTTGGTACAGGCTCTAACCACGTTCGCGAAAAAGATGGTCTGTGGGCAGTATTGTTCTGGCTCAACATCCTAGCAGTGCGGCAAGAATCGGTGGAGCAAATTGTGACGGAACACTGGCAGCAGTACGGACGCAACTTTTACTCACGCCATGATTACGAAGGTGTCGATAGCGATCGCGCTGCCACACTGATGCAAGGCGTTTATGCCCAAATGCCCACACTGAAGGGCAAGAAGTTTGGTACCTATGAAGTTGCCTATACGGATGACTTTAGCTATACCGACCCGATCGATGGCAGCGTCAGCACCAAGCAGGGCGTGCGGATTGGCTTTACCGATGATTCTCGCATTGTGTTCCGGCTTTCGGGTACGGGTACTCAGGGCGCAACGCTACGGCTCTATCTCGAAAGCTACGAACCCAATGTGGCAAAACATCAGCTCGATCCTCAAAAAGCACTGGCTGATTTGATCAAAATTGCAGATGAAATTGCTGGCATCCATACGCATACGGGAATGGATAAACCAACCGTTATTACTTAAGAGATAAGGGAGCGATCGTCAAGCACCAGTCATCAGTCTTGCGTCTAGGAGAAGGTCTGGTTAAAACACAACACCCCCTTTTTTCAGGTTGCGTTAAGACTGCGAAATCTTTGATGGAAAGTGAAGGGAGAAACACGGAAAGTTTTGGGGTATCTGTCTCAATTAGAGAGATATGCAGAAACTTTCCGTGTAATCACTAGCTAGACAGACATCATAGTTTTCAATAAGAGTTATGCGG
>DATNQS010000650.1:0-8308 GCA_036703925.1 Candidatus Sericytochromatia bacterium | reverse complement strand
GAAGCCGATTTTGCCGAACCCTGGCACGCTGATGGGCACGGCTCCCCTGCTTCGTACCGCGCAACAGGCTCAGGTTGCAGCAGCAATTAATAGCGGGTTTTTCAATCGCAATAATCAGTTGCCGCTGGGTGCCGTTCGGCTGGATGGACGCTGGCTCTCTGGCCCTATTCTGGGACGTGGCGCGATCGCCTGGAACGCCACAGGTGAAACCAAAATTGCTCGCCTCACCCTCCAAGAAACCCTTGTAACTGCAACGGGGCAACGGTTGCCGCTCACTCATCTCAACAGCGCCTACGTTCAGGCTGGCATTGCTCGCTATACCAGCGGTTGGGGCAACAGCTACAGCCCTTTCACAGACAACGAAATTCTCGTAACGGTGCAAAACAATCAGGTCGTGAATCAACAGCCCCTTGGTGCTGCTGGCGGTACTACGGTTCCTATTCCTGCCACTGGGTATGTATTAGCTGTGCGATCGAATCGTAATGCTGCTACCACACTGACCGTTGGAACATCGTTGCAGTTGGAGACTGCCATTACGCCCTCCGACTTCAACCGTTATGAACAAATCATTGGCGGTGGACCACTCCTCCTCCAAAACCGTCAAATCGTGCTAGATGCCAAAGCCGAACAATTCAGCAATGCGTTTGTGATCGAGAAGGCAAGCCGCAGCGCGATCGGGCAGACTGCTGATGGTAAGTTGCTCATTGCCGCTGTCCATACCGATCTAGATGGCAGCGGTGCTACGCTGACTAACATTGCCCAAATCATGCAGCAGTTAGGTGCCGTCAATGCGCTCAACCTTGACGGTGGTAGCTCGACGACACTGTATCTAGGTGGGCAACTGCTCGATCGACTACCCCGTACTGCCGCCCGCGTCCACAATGGCATTGGTGTCTTCCTACAACCCAGTCGTTAAGCCTCACCTTGTAGTACACGATCGAGCATAAACAAAACTTAGTCACTCGAAGCTTCGCAGTTAATTAGGCTTTAGCGCTTTAGCTAGCTTTGCAGAGAGGAAGCTGAAAGTTAACACAGGCTTATGACTCATGCTTAGACAGGGTAGCTGAGTCTCATCTTAAGTCTCTTTGTTAAAGCCTCTTCATTGAGCTAAGTTTGGCTCACGCCACTATTGCATGAAGATTACGTGTGAATTTAGTCAATTAAACCTGTACAGATAGAACCGTCGCGAAGAATTTGTTAGGTTGATTCTCGGCATAATCAGCTTGTCTACACCGATTTCATTCTGTCCACAGCGCTTACTCAGGTACTCAGCAAAATAGGATCAAGGTTTCATCGTTCGGAAATCAGTCGCGTCCCTCCTAGAAAACTTTTGAAAGAGATAGCCAATATGATTCAAACCCAAGAAATCCACCAAAGCCCCTCTCTTGCCTTGCCTCTTAATGGCAACCAAAACACAGTTGCAGCGACAGAATTAAGACCCTGGGGTTCTTTTACAATTCTGGAAGAAGGACGAGGCTACAAAATTAAGCGCATTGAGGTAAAGTCCGGTCATCGCTTAAGCCTTCAGATGCACCATCATCGCAGTGAACACTGGATTGTAGTGTCAGGAACAGCAAAAGTTGTTTGTGGCGACCAAGAACACGTCCTGAGCAGCAATCAGTCAACCTATGTCCCCCAGTGCACTCCCCATCGGCTAGAGAATCCTGGTGTCATCCCACTCGTCTTAATCGAAGTGCAGAATGGAGAATATTTAGGAGAGGATGATATCGTTCGCTTTCAAGACGACTACGCTCGTGCCCAATAAATCGTTGCTGACTACAAGCGACTAAAGCAGTATGTTGATGCTCTAACAAACCTAGTGCGCTTTCTAGAATGTCTGTGAGAACCCTTTACCCTCAGATTACTTCTGTTAAAAGAGGGCTGAGGGTAAAGGTGAAGGAGCTATCGATCGCCCAAACTACTCGTTTAGATACCCTTAGAGAATGTTTTAAAAGTCCAGATTCTTGTCGCCTTGGCGACTAAAGTCGCAGCTACAGAGACGAAACTTGCCACCGTAGGTTGTAAAACCCTTGACTTTCGGTAGCCCGCGTCGGCGGACTTTGTTGATGTAGTTGCGGTTTTAACCGCCAGACCCTTTTAAAACAACCTCTTACATATACGTTTGTCGCTTCGCACTGCTGTAAGGTATTTGTAGAATAGTCATTTTTTAGAATTTCGATGATACGTCTCAGTCATGCAGCCATTAGCGAAATCGCCAGACTGAAGGCAAAACGCCAGAAGCCAGACCTTAAGTTTCGTCTTAGTGTTCAACCAAGTAGCTGTTTGGCGCTAGCTTACGCAATGACCTTTGACACAATTACTGACCCAGATGATCAGTTGTATGACTGTAGCGGCATTCAGGTTGTCGTTGATGCCAAAAGTCTTACGGCTGTTAATGGTCTTACCATTGATTACTCTGAAGACTTAATGGGAGGCGGGTTTCGGTTTCACAACCCAAATGCAAGCCAGAGCTGTGGTTGTGGCAACTCCTTTTCGCTCAGTAAGGCATCGTAACCCAACAACGCTTGGATAGCTTGGTTCTAACTTCTTTAGTGGCAGTCAGACTAGAACAGGAGGCTGCGACTCAAAAGATTTTGTTGACATAAGCTCAGTGTTGTTAGTACCATTAGAGTTTGCAAAAGTCTAGTTCAACAGAATCGCATACGTCTTGTATCATGCCCACAATTCAGCAACTCATACGCACTGAGCGTCAAAAGACGCAGAAGAAAACCAAGTCGCCTGCTTTAAAGAGTTGCCCCCAGCGTCGTGGTGTCTGTACACGGGTCTATACAACAACACCTAAAAAGCCCAACTCAGCGCTTCGTAAAGTCGCCAGAGTGCGTCTGACTTCTGGATACGAAGTTACGGCTTATATCCCAGGGATCGGTCATAATTTACAGGAGCACTCTGTTGTAATGATTCGGGGTGGTCGGGTGAAAGACCTCCCAGGTGTGCGTTACCACATTATTCGTGGCACGCTAGATACCGCAGGAGTCAAAGACCGTAAGCAAGCTCGTTCTAAATATGGCGCTAAGCGCCCGAAAAAGTAAGCTTTTATTCAGCTAAGGCTATGAAACCCTAAGTGTGTGTTTTTTGGTAGCCTGGTTGATGTAGTGTTTTTGTGGTCTGGCGCAATCGCCTGCCGTAGTAAAACCGAACTAATGCCGTCATAGTTTGGCATTTGGTCATGTTTTCTGTCGCTTGCCCTTGCTTCTGGCAATAGCAAAACCCATTTTAGATCTAACACGTTCTACTTTTTCAAGGCTCATTATGTCTCGTCGTACTGCTATACAGAAACGTCCTGTTCCGCCGGATCCAGTTCACAATTCTCGCTTGGTTAGCATGATGGTTCGACGTATCATGCATCACGGAAAAAAATCCGTGGCCTCGCACATTATCTATGATGCGTTTGAAGCAATCGCGCAGCGTACGGGTGCTGACCCGATCGAAGTATTTGAGCGAGCGGTTAAAAATGCAACCCCTCTAGTCGAGGTCAAAGCACGCCGCGTCGGTGGTGCCACTTATCAGGTGCCTATGGAGGTTCGTTCCGAGCGTGGAACAGCACTGGCACTTCGCTGGTTAATCCAATATTCACGTCAGCGCCCCGGTCGGACAATGGCAGGTAAGCTTGCAAACGAGCTGATGGATGCTGCCAACGAAACAGGTAGTGCAATCCGCAAGCGTGAAGAAACCCACCGTATGGCAGAGGCCAACAAGGCGTTTGCACACTATCGTTACTAGAGCATTGTTGTGGAAACTACTCCCTGAGTTCCGTGCAGAACGTCTAAAATTAGTTATGGAAGTAGCAGCACGGTCATAGCTGCGGAAGCGGCAAAGGAGGCAGTTGTGTCACGTACTATCCCAATTGAACGGGTCCGAAACATTGGGATCGCAGCCCACATTGATGCTGGCAAGACCACAACCACCGAGCGCATTTTGTTCTACTCGGGAGTGGTTCATAAAATTGGTGAAGTTCACGAAGGCACAGCTACCACTGACTGGATGGCTCAGGAGCGTGAGCGTGGTATCACTATTACGGCTGCTGCGATCAGTACAAACTGGAAAGACCATCAAATTAATATTATTGACACACCTGGGCACGTCGATTTTACGATCGAGGTTGAGCGTTCCATGCGCGTTCTCGACGGTGTCATTGCGGTCTTTTGCTCGGTTGGTGGTGTACAGCCGCAGTCTGAAACTGTTTGGCGACAAGCTGATCGCTACAAGGTGCCTCGGTTTGTCTTTGTTAATAAGATGGATCGCACTGGAGCAAACTTTTATAAAGTTTATGGGCAGATCCGTGAGCGACTGCGAGCGAATGCTGTACCGATTCAGCTACCGATTGGCAGTGAAAGCAATCTAAGAGGCATTGTAGATTTAGTACGAATGCGTGCCTTCATTTACAACAATGATTTAGGGACTGACATTGAAGAAACAGACATTCCTGAGGATGTTCAGGCGTTGGCTAATGAGTATCGTCTCAAGTTGATTGAGTCTGTTGCAGAAACTGATGATGCGCTGACTGCCAAATACTTGGATGGCGAAGAGTTTACCGAAACCGAAATTAAAGCAGCGTTACGGAAAGGTACGATCGATGGCACGATCGTACCAATGCTTTGTGGCTCTGCTTTTAAAAACAAAGGCATTCAGTTGATGCTGGATGCTGTTATTGATTACCTGCCAGCTCCAATTGACGTGCCACCGATTCAAGGGCATTTGGCTGATGGTGGATCGGTTGAGCGACACGCAGATGACACAGAGCCAATGTCAGCGTTAGCCTTCAAAATCATGGCTGATCCCTATGGGCGGTTAACGTTTATTCGAGTCTACTCTGGCGTTCTAAAAAAGGGTAGCTATGTTCTTAACTCTACCAAGGACAAAAAGGAAAGAGTTTCTCGTCTAATCATTCTGAAGGCTGATGATCGCATCGAAGTGGATGAAATGAGAGCCGGTGATCTAGGCGCTGTGTTAGGGCTTAAGGACACATTCACAGGCGATACAATTTGTGATGAAGATGCGCCTGTAATCTTGGAATCTCTTTTTATACCGGAGCCAGTTATTTCGGTTGCGGTGGAGCCAAAGACAAAACAAGACATGGAGAAGCTATCAAAGGCACTCCAGTCCCTCTCTGAAGAAGACCCCACCTTCAGGGTAAATGTTGATCCAGAAACGAATCAGACAGTGATTGCTGGGATGGGAGAACTTCACCTAGAAATCCTGGTAGACCGAATGCTGCGGGAGTTTAAAGTTGAGGCAAATGTGGGTGCGCCTCAGGTTGCTTATCGAGAGACGATCCGAAAAGCTGTTAAGGCTGAAGGAAAGTTTGTCCGCCAAAGCGGTGGCAAAGGTCAATACGGTCATGTAGTCATTGAATTGGAGCCTACGGAACCCGGTAGCGGTCTTGAGTTCATCTCGAAGATTGTTGGCGGTGCAGTGCCTAAAGAGTACATTGGTCCAGCAGAGCAAGGCATGAAAGAGGCTTGTGAGTCCGGCATCCTTGCTGGCTATCCAGTGATTGACCTCAAAGCAACGTTAGTAGATGGCTCCTATCACGACGTTGATTCTTCCGAAATGGCGTTTAAGATTGCTGGTTCAATGGCAATTAAGAGCGCTGTGATGAAGGCTTCACCTGTTCTCCTAGAGCCTATGATGAAGGTTGAAGTTGAGGTTCCTGAAGACTTTCTGGGTCCTGTTATGGGTAACTTGATTTCCCGTAGAGGTCAAATTGAAGCTCAGGGAGTCGAGCAGGGGCTTGCCAAAGTAACCACAAAGGTTCCATTGGCAGAGATGTTTGGATATGCTACAGATATACGGTCAATGACCCAGGGTCGGGGCATATTCACGATGGAGTTCAGCCATTACGATGAGGTTCCTCGTAGTGTGGCTGAAACAATCATCGCTAAGAGTAAAGGGAACGCATAATCAGGAAGAGGAATAACTAAGTCATGGCACGTGCAAAGTTTGAACGGAATAAACCCCACGTCAACATCGGTACCATTGGTCACGTTGACCATGGTAAAACAACACTAACCGCGGCAATTACAATGACCCTATCAGCATTGGGTCAGGCAGCGGCTAAAAAGTACGACGAAATCGATGCTGCACCAGAAGAAAAAGCGCGGGGCATCACGATCAACACGGCTCACGTTGAGTATGAAACGGCTGAGCGGCATTATGCTCACGTCGATTGCCCAGGGCACGCTGACTACGTGAAGAATATGATCACTGGAGCAGCACAAATGGATGGTGGCATTCTTGTGGTGTCAGCAGCAGATGGTCCAATGCCTCAAACTCGTGAACACATTCTTCTGGCAAGACAGGTTGGTGTTCCCCGGCTAGTTGTTTTTCTAAATAAGAAAGACATGGTGGACGATGATGAGCTTCTAGAGCTGGTTGAATTAGAAGTTCGTGAACTGCTAAGTTCCTACGACTTTCCTGGTGACGATATTCCGATCGTCGCTGGGTCTGCTTTACAGGCACTAGAAGCAATGACTGCCAGCCCCAAGACCAAACGTGGTGAAAACGAGTGGGTTGACAAAATTTACGAGCTGATGGACAGTGTGGACTCGTATATCCCTACTCCAGAACGTGATATTGATAAGCCGTTCTTGATGGCAGTTGAAGACGTTTTCTCGATCACAGGTCGGGGAACTGTTGCGACTGGTCGGATCGAACGGGGAGAAGTAAAGGTCGGCGATACCGTTGAACTGGTTGGTATCCGTGACACTCGTTCTACAACAGTAACGGGTATCGAAATGTTCAAGAAGAGCCTTGAAAAAGGTATGGCTGGTGACAACGCAGGTGTACTCCTGCGTGGTCTGCAAAAAGATGACATTGAACGTGGCATGGTCATTGCCAAACCAAAGTCGATTACACCTCACACTAAGTTTGAGTCTGAAGTGTACATTCTGAAGAAGGAAGAAGGGGGTCGTCACACGCCATTCTTCCCTGGTTACCGTCCTCAATTTTATGTGCGGACAACGGATGTAACCGGTACGATCAGCGACTTCACAACAGATGAAGGTGGCGAGGCAGAAATGGTGATGCCGGGCGATCGCATCAAAATGACTGTTGAACTCATCAACCCGATCGCAATTGAGCAAGGAATGCGTTTTGCTATTCGTGAAGGTGGGCGCACGGTTGGAGCCGGAGTCGTCGCCAAGATCCTTAAGTAACTGAAATTCAGAAGTTAGCTATTAGCGAGCAGATTCAAGTCTGGTTTCTAATAGCTTTAACTTCTGGACGATAGTAAGGATGAAGACTTAATCTGTTTCATTAAACAAGACCGATAGCTAAAGGCTAAAGGCTGAAAGCTATCGGTTGAGCAGAACCTTGAAAATTTATTAGTATCCCAATGGCAACTATTCAGCAGCAAAAGATTCGTATCCGACTCAAGGCATTTGATCGTCGTCTTCTTGATACATCCTGTGAGAAGATCGTCGATACAGCAAATCGGACAAACGCTACTGCCGTTGGTCCGATTCCCCTTCCTACTAGACGACGGATTTATTGTGTCCTTCGCTCACCCCATGTGGACAAAGATTCACGTGAGCACTTTGAAACCCGCACTCACCAACGTATTATCGATATTTATCAGCCCTCTTCAAAGACAATTGATGCTTTGATGAAGCTCGATTTGCCTGCTGGTGTTGATATTGAAGTGAAGCTCTAGACGCAAAATGTGGTGGGCAAAGCCCACCACATTTTGGATGAGTTCGCTAAATATGTAAGCGTTTTTACGCACCGATATTTTAATTCAGCTATATTTTACACTTTGATGGATGGGCGAGAACTGCCCTTCTACTGCCCTTCTTATTTTAGATACGGTACAGTATGTAAAGAAGTACTGTCTCTTCATCTGATAAATAATGGCACCTTCTTCATCAATTGCGGTTCGAGAGCTTCCTCTTTTTCCTCTACCAGAAGTGGTTCTGTTTCCAGGACGACCGCTTCCATTACATATTTTTGAATTTCGCTATCGAATCATGATGAACACGATTCTGGAGGGCGATCGGCGTTTTGGTGTCGTCATGTGGGATCAGGCTCAAGGTAAACCGGCGGCAATTGGCTGCTGCGCTGAGATCATTGAATTTCAGCGGTTGCCTGACGATCGTATGAAAGTGTTGGCGTTAGGGCAACAACGCTTTAGAGTGCTGGAATATGTGCGTGAAAAGCCCTACAGAGTGGGACTAGTGGAATGGATTGAGGACAATCCTCCTGAGCATGACTTGAAACTCTCAGCAACTAATGTTTCACAGTTACTTCAAGATGTTGTTCGCCTCTCAGCAAAGTTAACTGGGCAAGAAAT
>DATNQS010000649.1:0-4920 GCA_036703925.1 Candidatus Sericytochromatia bacterium | reverse complement strand
TTGTAACCGGTGCCTCTAATGGCATTGGTTTTGAACTTGCCAAACAGTTTGCTCAAAACGGCTTTGACCTCGTGGTGACAGCAACCGGACCCAATATCAATGAGGCGGCTCAAGCGTTTGAGACGTTAGGCGCTCATGTTGAAACCGTACAAGCTGATCTGGCGACCTATGAGGGGGTTGAAACTCTCTACAATCAGGTTCAGGCGACTGGACGACTTGTAGAGGCGATCGCGATTAATGCTGGAGTGGGTGTTGGCGGCAAATTCATTGAAACTGACCTGCAAGAAGAGTTGAACCTCATTAACCTAAATGTGGTATCAACGGTGCATCTAGCGAAGCGAGTTGTCAAGGATATGGTCGATCGCGGTAATGGCAAGATTCTTTTTACCTCGTCGATCGCCGCACTGATGCCCGGACCCTTTGAAGCTGTATATGCTGCTTCTAAAGCCTTTACGCACTGGTTTGCTGAAGGACTCCGCAATGAATTAAAAGACACAGGTGTTACCGTCACGTCGTTGATGCCAGGCCCAACGGATACCAACTTCTTCCATCGAGCGGATATGGATGACACCAGGGTTGGTGCAGGCAAGAAAGATGATCCGGCTGTCGTTGCGAGACAAGGGTTTGAAGCGCTGATGCAAGGTAAGGATAGCCTCGTTGCAGGTTCGCTCATGACTCAAATTCAGGGCAATATCAGTAAAGTCTTGCCAGATACCGTTAATGCCGAACTGCATCGCCAACTGACTGAACCAGGATCAGCCAATTAATAAGGTGCGCTTCAAGTAAGTCGAAGCTGTAGCCTTACAAATAGGAGCAGCTATACGTATATAGTTCGTGCTCCAGTTTGTATCCGCAAGCTCTAAGCGATCGGTAGGGGTGTTTTATGGAATGCGCTTACCGATCGCTGTCTAGTGAAGAACGCTTTGACTGATCAATAACTTGGTTACTTCTCTAGAACACCAGTGTTTAGAACACCAACGTTAAGTAGCTGGGCATTATTGAACTAAGAATGTTTTTGAGGTGAGGTGGGTGAAAACCCCTGCCTGGGGGCAAAGCCCCCAAACTTTCTTCTCCCTAAGACTTAGAGCTACCGACTGGGGCCGGATGACGTTTTTGATGCCAGCTCCAGGCATGAGAAAGCAATGTGTGTAGATCGGCATATTGCGGATTCCACCCCAGAATGCTGCGAGCGCGATCGGCGCTACCAACCAATGCTGGCGGATCACCTGGACGACGATCGTGTTCGATCGCTTTGATTTCTCGCCCGGTTACCTGACGCGCTGTCTCAATCACTTCGCGTACTGAAAAGCCATTGCCATTACCCAGGTTAAAGATAGTGGTATCACCGCCATTTAGTAGATATGCTAGCCCCAGCACATGAGCCTGCGCCAGATCAGTGACATGAATGTAGTCACGCACGCAGGTGCCATCAGGGGTCGGGTAATCGGTGCCAAAGATAGTGATCGAATCGCGCAGCCCTAGCGCCGTCTGTAAAACCAGCGGAATCAGATGCGTTTCGGGATTATGGTCTTCGCCTAAGCGTCCTTCAGGATCAGCACCGGCTGCGTTGAAGTAGCGAAAGCTAACCGATTTGAAGTCATAAGCATGAGAAAAATCAGCAAGCACCCGCTCGACCATGAGCTTGGTTGCACCGTAGGGATTAATCGGATTTTGGGGATGGTCTTCAGGTATGGGAATGATCTGCGGTACGCCGTAGGTTGCACAGGTTGAGGAAAAGACAAAGTGCTTCACTGAGGCTGCCAACATTGCCTCTAGCAAGGTTAAGGTGCCGACAAAATTGTTTTGGTAGTATTTTGCTGGATCAGTGACCGATTCACCGACGTAGGCATACGCCGCAAAGTGCATAACAGCACTAACGTTATGGGTGGCAAAGAGCTTATCTAAGAGTGGGCGATCGTTTGTGTCTCCCTGGATCAGCTCAACCTTCAATACTTTTTCGGCAATGTCTTGATGCCCATACACCAAATTATCTAACACAATGACGTGATAGCCTGCCTGCTGAAGCGCCAAGACGGCATGGGAGCCAATGTACCCTGCACCGCCAGTCACCAGGATGGTTGCTTGACTCTGTGACATATCAAATAGCCTGCTGTGTAATTTTCATTCTATCTAAACTGGTTTAGTCTAATGCAGGTTTTACAAAAAGCCTGTAAAGTCCACAGTTATTAGGCAGCAGCAACATGAGGTGATGGTTTAGTTTTGTCGTTTGGTTGGGTTTTCAGCGGTCAGCGGTTAGCCTTTAGCCTTGCGTCTCGTCAGCAAAACCCTTTACTCCACCGTTACCCAACGCCCACTTTGATTTGACTGGTGTGCTAAATCCATGAGCCGCTGCGAATACAGTCCTTCTTTTAACGAGGGGGCGATCGCTCTGCCTTCATCAATCCCCTGCACCCAGCGATCGATAATCCGTACAAATGGTGCAATCCGACCATCTTGAAACGTTTCGGGAAACTCTAGCCGCTTGGGAATTTCTAACTCCTGCAATGGTTCGCCCTGCTGGCTGCCCCAGAGCTTAAAGCCATGCACGTAGTCCTTCTGGTTGCTGCTGCCAAGGACAAGCGTACCGCGATCGCCATATACCTCTACCCAATGCCCCCGTCCTTGATAGGTGGCTGCGCTCAGGCACAGTTGGCAGGGCGTACCATCCGCTAGTTCCAGCAGTATTGTGCAAATATCGTCAGCATCAACGGGCTTCAGTTGACCGCTTTCGGGATCGGGACGCTCTGGCACAGAGACGCTTAGACGAGCGCAAAGCTGTTTGACATCACCAAACAACCAGGCAATGTAATCAAAGGCATGAGAGCCGATCGCGCCCAGCGCACCGCCACCCTGCTCTTTTTGTGCATACCAGTTCCACGGGCGAGAGGCATCAGCACGGCTTGATACTAACCAATCCACTTTAATCAGCCGTGGCTTGCCGACGTAGCCTTCTGCCAGCAGTTCTGCCAGCCGCAGCCAGGTAGGAATGCAACGAAACTCAAAATTAAGGTTGGCGATCGCGCCGTTTGCCGCTGCCAATTGCTGCAACTCCAGTGCTTCTTTGGCGGATAGCGTTGTTGGTTTTTCGAGTAACAGGTGTTTGCCTGCCTTCAGGACGATTTTTGCCTGTTCATAATGCAGGAATGGTGGCGTAGAAAGGCTTACACCTTGCACTGAAGGAAGTGCCACAATCGCTTCGATCGTCTCACAGGCAGATGGAATCTGGTACTGCTGGGCGATCGCCTCTGCTTTCGCCCGATCGCGATGATAGACCGCTACAATTTGCGTCCGAGGATGCGCCTGAAAGCCGGGAATGTGTACTTTTTGTCCAAAACCTGTACCGACGATCGCGATGCCAATAGTGGGCTGAGTAGAAGAAACCATAGTAATTGAAGATTAAACTTTAGATAGCGGATTTAAAGATTCAGGGTAACAGGGAGTGGGGAGACAGGCAAAGGATGAGGGGTGAAGGCAAGAGCACTCAAAACTTACCTCATTCACAACGCTTTAGCCTTACAACTCAAAATCTTTCCTGACGCTAATTCAAGTTGAGTCGGACACATTATGTACGTCCTTTGCAGTTTCATACAACAAATTAACTTTAGGATGACGCGAGCAATTTTTCGTGATAACGTATCGTTGAATTGATCTGTCTGTGACTTAAGCAGATAGCCTTTTGCTAGATGTGCCATGTTAATCGAGGATGCCACTTCTAAAGGCTCGGCTTGCGGTTGAAAGGGCAATCAATGCTTGATTGGATTTGCCATAAGGCAATGTGTTTGCTCTGCATCCGTTCGGCAGTTCGTTCACACAATCATGTTCTAGAGAGATTAAAAAGTAATGACTCAGATCGTTCTTGGTGAAAACGAAGGCATTGATTCTGCGTTGCGGCGCTTCAAGCGTCAGGTCTCTAAAGCAGGAATCTTGGCTGACCTACGCTCTCATCGGCACTTTGAAACCCCAATCGAGAAGAAAAAACGCAAAGCGATCGGGGCTCAACGTAAACGCCGCTACGGTTGAATCGCTGTTAGTTTGTAAGTTAAACTACCTACCACTTTATAAGTTGTAAGGATAAGTTGTAAGGGCGCAAGCTTCTAGCATTACAACGCTAAGGCAATGTCGCATCTTGCACAAAATAATTCAGCTCTACTTTAAAGCACTGAGAGCAGCCGACGCTCGATCGACTGCTCTCACAGTTAAGAAAACAGTTTGTTCAGCTCAACCCTGATTAACCACCAAACTTTTCTTGAACTTTTTCAATAATATTCTTAACATCTTTTTCGACCGACGGTGTTCCTGAGGCATTAGAAGGTCGTTTCATTTCATCAAGACCCGCTTTACCCTGTACCTCGTTAATACCGCCGCCTTTTGTTTTCGCTTGCGTTTCTTCTAGGTTAGGGGGGTGATCAGTGGCGATCGCATCCCGTGACTCTTGCTCAAATTCCTTAGCAGCTTGGTTAGCTTCAGGATTAGGCTCGTTTTTTGCTGGCACAGCGAAAGCCGGAGCAACAGAAGAAAACAGCATGACAGCACAGAGACAAAGCATTACAAGGAAACGTAGCGGACGTAGCGCGGTTAAAACATCTTTCATAGCAGGCTCCTCCAAGCAATAGCAATTAGAAATCATCGAAACGGGTGTTGAAGTAGGCACAACAAACCCTACTCCATCTACTCAGATTCATATCCCTGCTCACATCTACACGCCGATGGATTTGCACTCTGATCGATGTTAAGGCTTCTCTCCCTCAAGGAGGAGTAATGGCTAGTCGTTATCGTGACTTTAGCTGCTCTAACTTTAAAGGCAACCAGGCTCTCTTCTTTACAGTAAAACAAACTAATTGAACGATCCTAGTAAGCCTAATAAGTAGGCACGGTAAGCTTACGGTTACTCTATGGCACTACCAAAGTGGTGTTCTCTCT
>DATNQS010000648.1:0-2517 GCA_036703925.1 Candidatus Sericytochromatia bacterium | reverse complement strand
CGGATTACTTGGGACTACTGGGATGCGGCCCATCTCTGGAATTTGGCGCTAGAAGCCTGGAGCGATGGCACGTTAGTTGTCTACTCTACCCGTGAAGTGCAGCCCAGCGACTTTACTGAAATGCAGTCAAGCAACCGTGCAGCCCTCGCCCCAGGGCAAAGCTTTAGCTCTTCTCTGACCTCTGATCACCGTAAGGCACGCAGTCGCGAATTCGTGATTGCCTGGATCGTCACGATCGTCGGTTTCGTTTTGATGCTTTCTGGCATTTAACCAGCACCTCACTCCTTACCGCTCCTAATGCCCACATCCCTCTTCATCGAACAACATCCCAACGGTCTTGCCTTTTATATCAACGGCGACTTGCAGTTTGATACGGCAGATGAAGCCATCTATCACGAATATCTGGCGCTGCCAGCGATCGCTCTTGCCGCCCAGCGCTTTTCACAAACGCCCTTGCGTGTCTTAATCTGTGGTGGTGGCGATGGTTTAGCCGCCCGGGATGTCCTACGGTTTCCGCAGGTCAGCGACGTGACGCTGGTGGACTATGACTCAGAGGTTTTGGCGTTAGGTCAAACGGTCTTTGTGCCCTATAACCAGGGTAGCTTGTTAGATGAGCCTGGTGCCGCACTGGGGGAAACCCGCCTGACAGTACATATGCAGGAAGCGTTTGAGTTTGTTTCGCGCTTGCCTGACGCTTGCTATCATGCGGTCATTTGCGACTTCACGTTTCCAACTCGAGCAGAAGACGCACAAATTTACAGCCGCGAATGGTTTCAGCAAGTCGAGCGCATACTTTGTCCCAACGGTGTCATGAGTACTAATGGCGTTTCGCCCGAACAACGCACGTTGGGCTTTTGGTGTCTTTACCAAACGTTATTAGCCGCTGGGCTACAGGCAAAACCCCTCCAGGTTGCTATTCCGTCGTTTCAAGCACATGGCTATGGCACTTGGGGTTTCTTGCTTGCGTCAGCGACACCCATCACTCGATCGGAGGTCGAAGCGCTTTCCTTTCCTCCCGCCCTGAGTGCGTTGCAGCCCCAGGACTGGCTGAATGCCTTTCAGCTTCCAACGGCGATCGCCCAACATCGGCATACCGCCAACGTGCATACGCTGGCTTGTCCTCAGCTTTTTTATTACCTGCTCAATCCTCGGTTGCCGTTAGAAACAACGGCGATCGCCCCTTCAGACGCAGAACCACAAACGACTGATTTTTTAGATCTTCAAGAAGCTGGAACAGGTCACCTTGGTACTCGCGATTTGCTGCAATTAGACTCTATTGCCTCCGTCTGGCTAGAGGAGCTATATCGATCGGACAACCTTCAAACGCCTCAAGCTCTAGATCAACTAATGCCTGTGCAGCATCGCTACCACAGCGCTCAAATGACGAGTGAATGGATGGGCTACCTCAAAGCGCTCTTAGAAGAAGTAAACCTCAATCAACTGGTTACAAGCCTGCTGGAACGCGCTCAAGAATTGCCCCCTCAACTTGTACGTGAACTCAAGCAATTAGCAGAAAAGATTCGCACAGGGCAACCGTTAACCTACGTTTCTGAGCATACGGCTGAGGTCATCACACTCCTTTCCGTGACGTTATTGATGGCAAACTTAACCAGTCCAGATGTTGTCTTTGCAAAGGGATATTCTAGTTCCTCAGGAGGTTCCAGCTATAGCGGCGATGGTAGCGAAGCTGATTTTGGTATGTTTGGCTTTTGGACGATGATCATCGGTAGTTGCTGGCTTTGGAGTCTGTATAGCAATTCGGATGATTAATGCGCTTGTCCTTAGCTTTCTCCACCTTGCATGACAATGTTGACTAAACTGCTGGAATCAGTTAAACCATCCGGTCAGCTCACGTTGCGTCTGCTGACACTAGACGATCGAATTCAATGGGATGCACTCATTCAAACATTGCCCACTGGTTGCTTTATGCAGTCGTGGGCGTGGGCAGACTTCAAAGTATTAGAAGGCTATCAAGCCTTTCGTTATGGCCTTTTTGCCGAAAAAACATCTGCCGAAAACCCGTTGGCTGAAAAACACTTAGCCGAGCAAGTCTTAGTAGGCGGCTGCTTTTTCTACTATTATCCGTGCGGGTACACAGCTAATTTATTGTTTGCTCCTGGTGCTCCTTGCTTCATGCCAGGCTTTGAGCCAGAAGGTATGAGACTGCTCCTGGAACAAGCAAGCGTTTTGGCAGCAAAGCTAGGTGCGATCGCGCTCCGAATCGAGCCATTGCTAGCACAAAAGCCAACGTATCTCGATCGCTTTGTCCCCGCACCAGTAGAGCTTTTGCCATCCGAAACGCTGCTCATTAATCTCCAGCCTCAAACAGCAGAAATTCTAGCAGCAATGAAACCTAAAGGACGTTACAACATTCGGTTGAGCCAGCGCTATGGCGTGCAAACGCAATTTACAACGGATATGCAAGCGCTGCCTCTGTTCTACAATTTGTTTTGGGAAACCGTAAAACGGCAGCATTTCTTTGGTGAACCCTATCGCTTTTTCATCAACCTTTGTCAA
>DATNQS010000647.1:0-7275 GCA_036703925.1 Candidatus Sericytochromatia bacterium | reverse complement strand
TGCATTTTGCGTAGTTCCTCAGGTGTGAGTGGTGCTCCCTCAACGGTCGATCGCGCGGTGCCGAAGGCACTAATGGAGCTGTCAATAGCTGGTTTAGAAGGCGTTGCTACCATGATTTGTAATCCGTTTGCTGAAGGTTTGTGTGAATCGGTTTACGGCGGCACGGATGGTAATGGAGCTTATTTTTGAGGCTCTGTTTTTAAGAGTCGAGCTGGAGTGGTATTGCCAGTCAGCAAAGGCAGATCAGCAACCAATTAGACAGCCGTGCTAAAGCGTCAAACTGAGCATTCGGACAACAGACTACTTTAAGTAGCCACTAATCTCTATAAAAAACATCTGTCGATCGAACGATTCTGTTCCAGTTACGCCTACTTAAACCAGCGCTCACCTACTTAATGCTCATGCCTGAATCAGACTGAAATTCTGCCCAGCGTCGTTGTACTTGCTCACAACACTCAGCGGGAGAGATCGCCAGGTTTTGCAGTAGGTTAATATCTACAGTTCCATTACCAATGACCAAAACGACGATCGCCTCAGTCGGTTCATAAGTCGCGATCGCATTCAGCACGTTCCTCACAGCCTCTTGAGCTAACGCAACGGCTTGCAGATAGCCTTCTGCCTGAGCTTGCGGAATGAAACTTTGCTGAAACGCTACAGAATCCACACTCCAATCGATTGAGGGGGTGACTGTATCTACCACATCGCACACTACAACACCACGACCATGTTGCTTGTAACCGATCCAGGCAAAGTAGCCGATCGTCAAAAGATGATGGTGAATAAAGCGATTCTGCCAGTAGCCAAAGTATCCCTGCCAAAGTTCATTTCGCGGTCGCATTGGCTTCTTCTCGCTTGTTTGCTGCTTCCAATCCACTTCGGACAGCACGAAACATTCCAAAGCGGCAAAGACCCGTACCAAACGCCAGCCGCATGAGCAGGAGCGTTGGCACTTCTCGCAGTGATTTGAGCAAACCTGCGACACCAAACCGCACCAACCCACTTGGTCGAGCAATGCCTTGCCAGATGGAATCAAGCCAGGAAGGCAAAGTTGGTTCCGTCCAGTCAGCGGTGATTACGTCTCCGGCAGCATAGCCCGTTGCTGCTAACAGTTCGGCGAACCCTTCAATGCTGGCAAAAGCGGGATGAGACCACTGATCAAGCAATTGCCGCATCACGGGTCGCTCCCAAGCATTGAGCGGCGTTTGGCGATCATCGCGTTGGTTCCAGTCCGCCACTACCAACACACCACCTGGTTTCAGCACGCGCAGCAACTCTCGAGCAAAAATAGCTTTATCAGGCATATGAGGACCTGCTTCGATCGACCAGACCACATCAAAACTGCCATCTGGAAACGACAGAGCCATCGCATCATCCACCCTAAACTGAGCGTTTAGCCCGTCTGGTGTCAGTGCTTGAGCGCGCTTCACTTGCTGAGGGCTGATGGTCACTCCGGTGACGGCAAACCCGTAGGCTTCTGCCAGAATGCGACTGCTGCCGCCAATACCACAGCCCACATCTAAGACGGTTGTACCAGGAGGTAATGTGTCTAACCCGCCCCAACGCACCATTTCATGCACAAAGTCAGCCTTCGCCGCCAAAAAATCTTTGCGTTTTGGTGGCACACCGTAGTGACCAAGGTGAATATGCTCGCCCCAGTAAAACTCCAAAATGCCATCGTCTGTCCATTCGTCATAAGACGTGGCAACAGAGCCCGCGTTTTGATAGCGACGAGCAGTGAGGAGATAAGAAGCAATGCCTACTATTAATAAGGCAAGGAGAATGCCAAGAACGAAAAAGAAACTCATAGTGTTCAGCGGAGCGTGTGCCGCAGACTGCGTTGATGGTTCAGCACAAAGGCAGTGTAGAGGGCAAAAAGAGCGATCGTCCAGACAAACTCGCGCCCAAAAAGCCGCAAGAGCACGTCAGCCGTAAAACCGTGCATTCCCACCCATTGATTCACAAACAAAATGCTGCTCTGAGCCATGCCAAACCCCAGCAGCATGACCACTCCTAGCCACGCGGCTTGCCCCAACCAACCCCGATCGCTAAACTTGGGCTGCATAGAGGCGAGCAAAACAACTGCAAAAGTGCCCAAACCCATCGTTACACCCCATAAGAGCGCGATCGGGCTTAAAGGATAGCCCCGCAGCACAAAACCATAGACTTGATTAACCAGCCAAATCAAGGCAACAGACACAACTGCCTGAGTGCGACTGAGGGTAATGCCTGCCAGGGCAGCAAAACTGACCAGCGGCACATGAGGATAGATCAGGCTACTTGCACTACCGACAGCAATCAAGCTATAGCGCCACAGCCGACTGGCTGCCACACCCTCGCGTCCGATTTCCCACCTGGGATCAAAAAGATTTAGACCCAATCTGTACCTCGCAGAAACTGGTGAACCACGATCGGCGGGCATTCTGACTCCTACAGCTAATCGCAAGCAGCACACAGTAAAGCACTGCTGACTGTAGTTCACAGTTGCGGGACAGCGCCGGATTCAAACCGGACTTTCCCCCTTGCGTTTGACGGCTGCTCCCCATCAAAACCGATCACGTTCTCAACCCTAACACGGTTGAACGAATGACTGAGACGGCTGCACTCAATTGCCATACAGCAGTAAGCCGCGATCACTGTAAACACGTTGCCACAGCTTCACCCGACAGGCAAATCACTTTTTACGGCAATTGCTGTAGAATGAGCGAGTGATAATGATTCTCATTGTATAAACATGGTTCCTTTAAAAGTAGGGTTACAACGATCGAGCCGTGCCCGTCGGTTGTCGATGATCGTTGTGTCTGCGATCGCCCTTAGCTTAGGCAGTTGTGCAGCCAATACACCTTCAGATCAAGCACAAGCACCCCAAGCAGAATCATCTCCAGTGGCAGCGGCTAAAGGCTTGCAGATTGTCACCACGTTTCTACCGATGAGCCAGTTCACAAAGGCAGTGGCGGGCGATCGGGCAGACGTGATCCAACTCTTGCCTACCAATGTGGGTCCCCATGATTACCAGGCGAAACCAGACGATGCCCAAAAACTGGCTAAAGCCGATGTGCTGGTGCAAAACGGGCTAGAGACAGAAGATTTTTTGGAAGATCTCGTCAAAAATGCGGGCAACGCTAAGCTTCAAATCATTGACTCTAGTAAAGGCATTCGAACCATTGCCACTGAGGACATCGAAGGTAGCCACAAAGAGAATCACGACCACGATCATGAAAATGAGAAAAAAGCGGAAGCCGGACATGAGCATGGAGCATTCAATCCTCATATCTGGCTTGACCCTAAACGCGCGATTCAACAAGTAGAAAACATTCGGGATGGGCTGATTACTGCTGACCCTGCTGGCAAAGAGACTTACACTGCCAATGCAGCCGCTTTCACTCAGAAATTGCGAGATCTGGATGCCGAAACCGCGAAGATGCTGCAACCGTATGCAAATAAAACCTTTGTCGCCTTTCATGACTTTGCACCCTACTTTGCCCAAAGCTATAGCCTGAAAGCCAACTTTCTGGTGGATGTACCAGAAGAGAACCCATCGCCTGCTGATGTCAAACAGGTGATTGATACCGTCAAGGCAACCAATCTGAAAACACTGCTGACGGAACCACAGGGCGGGCAAGATGCCTTTGCTGCACTGTCTAAAGACTTAAATGTGGGAGTCAGCACGTTTGACCCGATGGAAACTGGAGGAACAGAGGCGCTACAACCTGATTACTACATCACCACCATGCGGCAAAATGTCAAAACTTTGGTGACAGCGTTTACGCGCCGATCGACCCAATCCTCGCTGCCCCTTGGGTTGGCGAAGTCCGTAGCAGTAGTGCCCCATCCACCCTTTCCACTCCTTCACCTTTCCATTCCTTCCCTGTTCT
The DNA here is from genome assembly GCA_036703925.1 of Candidatus Sericytochromatia bacterium. Classification (GTDB taxonomy): domain Bacteria; phylum Cyanobacteriota; class Cyanobacteriia; order Leptolyngbyales; family Leptolyngbyaceae; genus Stenomitos. The sequence continues at coordinate 3,403 of DATNQS010000647.1, read as the reverse complement.
ACTAAGTAAATGAGGTGTTGATTGAGCGACACGGTGTTATCAATTGAACGACTAACCGTTTATCGGGAAGCGTATGCAGCAGTGCAGGATGTTTCGTTTGCACTGGAGGCAGGCACTGATACGGCGATCGTGGGTCCCAATGGTGCAGGCAAAAGTACGTTAGTGCAAGCGTTACTGGGAATTTTGCCTAGACAAGCGGGTGAGATTGTGATTCTGGGGCAACCCCTTAGTCGCAAGGGTTTTCTGCTACCACGTCTCCGTCAGCAGATTGCTTACTTACCGCAAAACTTTTTGTTCGATCGCCGCATTCCCATGACAGTAGCAGAACTGGTGGGGCTGGGGTGGGATCGATTGGGGTTCCAGTTACCCTGGGCAAATTACAGAAAACGTCATTACGCCGTTCGAGAAGCGCTGGCACGGGTCGATGCCACGCACCTTAAAGAGCAACTCATCAGCAGGCTTTCTGGCGGCGAAACTAAGCGCGTCTTGTTGGCATATTGTCTGGTTTATCCGCGCCGTTTGCTGATTCTCGATGAGGCTCCTGCTGGCTTAGATGTGCGTGGCGAGTCAGAGTTTTATCAACTGTTGTATCAACTCAAGCAAGAGCAGGGTTGGGCTATTTTGCAGATTTCCCACGATCTAGATATGGTGCGACGACACTGCGATCGTGTCCTCTGTCTTAATCGCACTTTACTCTGTCAGGGCGTCCCAGAAGTGGCGCTGTCTCCCGATAACCTCTCTGCTGCCTATGGTTCTGAGTTCGTCCGCTATCGACATCAGCATTAATGGTAGAAGTGGACGGTTAAAGAAGCGGGATTTTAGAACAAAACGAGAATGCCCAAACCCTAAATCTTCTCACCTCTTCACTTCCTCACCTCTTCACTCCATCCCCTCCTCACTTCTTCCCCATCCTCATGTCTTTTCAAGCTGAACTGACTCGCGTCATCGAACTCTTTCAATTTCCCTTCATGCAACGAGCCATGATCGGCGGCGTTCTTACAGGGTTAATGGGTGGAATGCTCGGCAGCTTTACGATTTTGCGGCAGTTATCTTTTTTTAGTGATGCACTCGGTCATGCAGCACTATTGGGTATCAGCATTGGTCTATTGATAGGTATCAATCCATCGGTGGTGCTGCTGCCGTTTGCTGTTTTGTTTGCGCTGGGTGTGACTTACTTGTTGGAGCGAACTCGGTTGTGGACGGATGCGTTACTCAACATTATTTACTCATCTTCTTTGGCGATCGCCATTATCATCCTCAGCTTTGTGGGGGAGTACAAAGGGGGACTCAATAACCTTTTGTTTGGCGATATTCTGGCAGTGCGAGAACTCGATTTAGTGTTTAGCAGTTTGTTGCTTATTGTCTGCATAGCGTTGGTTGGGCTGACGTTGCGAACGCAGATGTTAGTGACACTGCATGAACCATTGGCGATCGCCCGTGGGGTGCCGGTGTCTGCTCATCGCACCGCTTTTATTGTGCTGTTGTCGTTGGTCGTGGGCATCTCTATCAAGGCGATCGGGGTGTTGCTAGTGAGTGCCTTTGTGGTCATTCCTGCCTGTGCTGCACGGTTGCTTAGTCGCAACTTTACCAACTATGTTTTGCTGTCGGCAGGGTTAGGAGCATTCAGCGCCGTAGTCGGCATGGTGCTTTCAGCCGCATTTAATTTGCCATCTGGTCCCACTATTGTCGCAGTGCAATTAACGATCTTCTTAATCGCAACGGTGTTGCCTTACGTTGGCTCAGTCCAGGGTTACGGCAGTCACTAAGCGCTGCTCTGACAACTGCTATTTTTTATGTTCCTGTGGATGAAGGTCAGAGTGTAGCTTGCTTCCCTCTTGTAACGATATAAGAGCAAGCCAGTCCGTGATTAAGGAGTATGAGCTGTTATACCAATTCAAAAAGTGCTGGCTATAGATTCCCCCGATTAATTCCTCAATTCCTCTTAAACAGGGGGAAGCCACAGGCAGAGAGATCTTGCTTTTTACTGTGTAAAAAGAGACCCAGTCTTAGACGATCGGGTCGAAGTAGCAGAAAGCGATCGATGCAAGGCTGATACAATCAGAAGCAAGATCAATCGTCAAGTTTTACGTTCTCCTATGACCGCCCAATCTAGCCAACCGTTGCCTCAAATTCGGGTTGCAGAGTTAGCCCAGCGTTTAGCCATGCCCTCTGATGCAGTGCAGTTTGTGGATGTGCGCGAAGCGAGTGAACTAGCGATCGCCAAACTAGACGGCTTTGAGCATCTACCGCTGAGTGAATTTGCTGAGTGGTCGGGCGATATCCAGACGCGGCTTGATCCCCAGAAGGAAACGATCGTCCTTTGCCATCACGGTGTGCGATCGGCACAGATGTGCCAGTGGTTACAGACTCAGGGCTTCACGCAGGTTAGAAACGTAGTGGGTGGCATTGATGCGTATGCGATCGCGGTTGACCCATCCATCGCCCAATACTGATGACATACTGCTGGTTCGACGCTTGATCGTTCGATGTCGCACCATCAAAGTGTCGTAACAAATTGCCTAACGGTAGTTTCGTTGTCTCTACCCTCTACTTCGTGGCACCCATAGCAGAAACGGCAACAGCGCATCTGCTATCTTGATCATAGGTTGTGTATCTTACCTTTGATTTCCTTGATCCTATAACGTTTTGCCTTCATTCTGTCGATGCGCTCCTCGCAACGCCTTGACACCGCTTCAAACCTTTTTACGATTCGCCCTTTAGAGAATGTCCAATTTGGTCAATCTTACAAACCGTCAGCAGCAGGTACTTTGGGCAACTATCCGTCACTATATTGCCACTGCTGAACCTGTTGGCTCCGAAGCCTTGGTGAGGGACTATAACTTAAGCGTCAGCTCTGCCACGATCCGTAATGCGATGGCGGCATTGGAAAAAGGTGGGCTGCTCTTTCAGCCGCATACGTCAGCCGGTCGCGTGCCCTCTGACTCTGGTTATCGTATTTACGTGAATCAGTTAATCGTGCCATCCCACGACTCGACCCAGCAAATGGCACATCTGCTTAACGATCGCCTGAATGCTGAAGACTGGAGCTTTGAAGCAGTACTGCGGGGAGCCGCACAGATTTTAGCAACCGTCAGCGGCTACATTACGCTGATCACTACGCCGCAAACACACACCAGCCATCTGCGTCATGTACAGCTTGTGCCAGTAGATACAAGCCGAGTCATGCTGATTTTCGTGACGGACTCCTACGAAACCCAATCAGCCCTCATTGAGTTGCCGCTATCGGCTGACACAGCTAACCTGGATGCCGATTTGCTGGAGCGCGAACTGCAAATCTTATCCAACTTTTTGAATAGCCAGTTGCGGGGTCGTGCGATCGCCGAACTAGCAACGATTGACTGGAGTGAACTCGATCGTGAATTTGAACGCTATGCCGATCTTC
>DATNQS010000646.1:0-4173 GCA_036703925.1 Candidatus Sericytochromatia bacterium | reverse complement strand
AAACTTCGCGATCGAAGATCTGGACAATCTTCAGCGCTCCACGGGTGCCAGTGTAGACATCGGCAATATCCTGTTCGATGGTCAAACCACCCTTGCAGACAGCTTTGATGTTTTCAACGCTGATTGGAACTACGGTCAAGTATTTAACCGCAACACCGTTACCTTCCTCAACGACTTGAATAACACCATCCAGGGGTTTGAATCCAATGATGTCATTAATGGTCAGGGTGGTAACGATGTCATTAATGGTCTTAGCGGTAACGATCTTCTACGCGGCGGTACAGGGAACGATCGCTTACGCGGTGGGGCTGACAACGACCGACTCACAGGCGATGCAGGTGCCGATCGCTTTCTCTTTGCCTCCAGTAAAGCCTTCAAACTTGAAGACTTAGGCGTTGATACTATCACTGATTTCAATGGGGCGGAGGGCGACAAAATTATCTTGAGCCGCACCACCTTTACCGAACTTCGCGGTGCTGGGCGATCGCTGGCTGCAAGAGACTTTGCTACCCTTGTTAATCCTGCAAATCGAGTTGCCATCGCGGCGGGTAGTACTGCCCGCATCGTCTTCGATCGTTTCAGTGGTGACCTCTATTACAACCAAAACGGTGCTGATGCTGGCTTTGGCACTGGCGGCAAGTTTGCTACTCTCTCACCACTCTCATCACTGAGCAAATCAGATATCCGCCTAAACGCATAATCTGGCTTGTAGCGCAGCGGTCAGCCATTAGCTGTTGCTTAGTCTGACCGCTGTTTTCTTGAGACAACATTCAGTCTCATAAATTGTTAAACACGAGGACGTTGAGAGGTTTGATTAACTAACAAAACGCCTGCGACTGACAGTTGAAACCACGCCCACAATAGCCAAGCCTGCCTCTGCAACTCAGCTATACTTGCCTTAACCGCAGAAATGGGTTTTGTTTATGTACCAACGGTTGCAACCACTGAGATGAAAAGCTCTGCTAGTCAATCAGGTTAGAAGGCGTTATGGCAGTTGATAACGGACTAGTTATTACCTTTTTTATTCTGTTCGCAACTAGCCTGGCGATCGGCTACGGCTTTGGCGTTAAAGTTCAGCGTCTTCCCTTTTCAGCCGAAATTGGCTTTAGTGAACAGCAATGGTCATTTCTAAGGTGCTGGGTCAAATTAGCCTTGGTGGCTGGGGTTTTGTTACCAATTGCCTTGTGTCTTCAGGGCTGGAGACAACCTTCCTCATTGGCGTTCTGGGGGAGTTACCTACTAGTCGTTGCTGTGCAGCTAATCTCTGAGCGGATATTCAGCCAGTGGTTAGTCCCTAGTACCGTAGTGCCGATCGGTTTTTGCTACACTGCTTTTCGCTTGTGGCAATTACTAGATGGATTCACTCGAATATCATTCTCCCATTTGGCATTGGTGAACTTTGTTTGTGTTGTACTGTTTTGGATTGCAAACCTGGTGATGTTGATGACGATAGCAATTCCAACAATTTACAAAGGATAGAGGCTTTAGGAGTAGATTTACAGCAGGGTGACATAATTACCATTGTCGATCGTGCTAGTGCCAGTACCAGAGGCAATGCGGTTGTGTCATTGCTGTTGTCGTCCTTCAGCCCCAGCCCTCGCTTTATGAGTTCCAGCTTGAGCAACAAATATTCTTTGACTAAACAGTGCTTACTTAGATCAATTCGGACTTTAACCGACTATGAATGTAGTTCAGACTACAGATTAAACCGGGTCTTCGTTGTTTAACGAGATTACATTCGTTGCAAGAGAGTTGTAATCGTGAGCGATCGCTGGAGAGGGATATTTCAACGCCGAGGCTTTTTGAACTGGGTGTCGCTGATGCTAGTGACCTGCCTGGTCATAGTGTCTTGTGGTAAAGCGCCAGAAGTCAGTAGTTCACCGTCTGCGGCGATGTCTAGCGAAATCACCGTGGCAACTGAAGATGACTATCCACCGTTTGATTTTTTAGAGAACGGTCGGCACGTGGGCTATAACCAGGCGTTATTGGATCTGATTGCAAAGGAAAAGTCACTCAAAATCAAGCAAGAAATTCTGCCTTTTCAGGGCATTTTGGCAGGCATTGCTTCAAACAAATATACTGCCAGCAATTCAGCGATCGGCATTACGGCGAAACGGGCTGAAGTGGTTGACTTTACAATGCCGATCACAGAGTTAACCAACTTCTTTTTGGTTCGTAAAGGTGATACCACCATCAAAGGTGTCAAAGACTTCGCTGGTAAGACGATCGCGGTACAGCAAGGGGGCATTACGGCAGCCGTGCTGAAAAGCCATGCCGCACCTGAGTTGGAAAAAATGGGTTTGAAGGTCGGCAATGTCAAAGAGTACACTGCTTTTGCAGAAGCCTATCAAGATTTGCTCAACAAACGAGTTGATCTTGTTTTCAACAATATTGTGGCGCTGAAGCGGTTGGTCAGCGAAAAGCCCGACTTATACGAAATTGGTGGACAGGTTGGTCCTAAGGTTTATGCGTCTTGGGCAGTGAAAAAAGGCAACAAAGCCATGCTAGATGTCTTGAACGATGGTTTGGCAAAGGCAAAGGCAAGTGGTGAAATGAAAGCATTGCAGGAGAAATGGCTGAAAGTAGCCTTTGAGTTGCCCGATACGCCCGTTATTCCACCGGCTTAAGGTTGTGGATTCAATAGCCCGAAAACGGCTTATACACATTGGGTTAGAGGCTCAAACTCAACCTGATTCCCTTCCATCCCCTTTTGAGGAGGGTCTTCCACTCCGCTTTTAGGAGGGTTAGGGAGAATCAATTATGTGGATGCCAAAGCAAAAGACTTCTGTGTCTACGGCAGCCGTAAGGTGAGAGTACTTGTTGATCGCCACCCTTTCCATCCAAGTTCCATCGCCTACTAGAGTTCCATCATGGAAAACATTCCTTATTTTTTGGGTGGAGCGCTGACAACCTTCAGTTTCTCCTGCTGCGCCTGGGTCTTGGGTATGCCGTTAAGTTTAGGCATTGCGATCGCGCGGGTCAACCGAATTCCCATACTCGCACCGATACTTGGAGTCTATGTCAGCTTTCTGCGAAGTTTGCCGTTGCCGTTGCTAGTGATGCTGTTTTACTTTGGGTTGCCCGTCACGGGTATTAATCTTGATCCGCTTGTGGCTGGGGTCATTGCGCTGGCGCTCAACACCTCTACGTTTAATAGTGAGATCTGGCGATCGGCAATGCTTAACTTTCCAATCGAACAGTTGGAGGCAGCAAAAGCGGTTGGCATGACCTCTAGTCAGGCATTTTGGCGGATTACCCTGCCGCAAATTTGGCGTGCCAGCATTCCCGACTTTACAAATGAAGCGACGCTACTCATCAAAGCGAGTCCTGCGATCGGGATTATTGGCATTGATGACTTAACCCGACGCGCCAGCAAATTAGCTGCCAGCAACTATGAACCGCTGTCCACCATTGCGATTGGCATGGGGCTGTACATTCTAGTCTTGGTAGCCGTCTCCCTTTTTAGCCGTTTGCTGACGCTGCGGCTGCATCAAAGCTATGAACTGGTATAACCTGCTGCTATGAACTTACGGTTTGATGTCATTTGGGAGCAGGCTCCTGCTTTTGCAATGGGGCTATGGAACACCGTATGGATCTGTGTGGTCGGCACCGCGATCGCCTTCCTGCTGGGCGTTTTGCTCGTGCTGCCACTGGTATCCCGTGTGAAGTTTGTTCGCTTGCCAGTCAAAGCCCTGATTGAAGGTGCGCGGTCAGTTCCTTTTCTGATGCTGGCGTACCTGGTGTACTACGGCTTGCCCTCATTAGGGATGACGCTAGACAGTTGGCAAACCGCCGTACTGGTCACCGCGCTGTACAACGCAGCGTATGTTGCCGAAATTTTGCGGTCAGCCTGGGTGAATCTGCCACGTGGACAGACGGAAGCGGCGCGATCGTGTGGTTTTACTGGGTTTAAGCTGCTCCGTCGCATCATTTTGCCGCAGGTGCTTGTCACAGCGGCTCCGGTACTCGGCAATCAACTCATCCAGCTCATTCGCGATTCGTCCTTCCTGGCTATTATCACGGTGCCAGAGTTGACCTTCACCGCGAAAGCTATCCAGTCCGATGCCTTTGTGCCGTTTGAGTCTTTCATTACAGCGGCGCTACTGTACTGGGTTGTATGCTTAGTGGCTGAATCTGGCGTAAAGCGGCTTGAGTTAGCAAGGAATCTCTATG
>DATNQS010000645.1:0-7229 GCA_036703925.1 Candidatus Sericytochromatia bacterium | reverse complement strand
GTCTAAGACAGAAGCCACAGTGCTGATGCTCTCGTTGCGCTCCTGGATGGGTTGCTGCAAAGACGTGAAAACGGTCGAGCTACTTCAGGTCTACAAAGTTAGCTTTAAGTTCTGAAAGCCTGATCTGGAAGAGCTTATAGCTATCATTACCTTTTTAGGAGTACCAAAAAGGGAAAGCTTAACAGCCTTCCCTTTTTTAGTCTTTCCGATACCCCTAGGGGAATTCAAATTGGCAAAAATCAAGTATTTATGCTCAAAATGCCTAAGTTTCGTGCTGTTAGAACGACTGGTTTTCGTGCTGTTGGAGTAAATCTAGACTTCATCACCATTCGGTTATAGCCTGCAATACCGATTCTCTCGTTCCTGCTAGCCCCTATGCACAAGCTAGGATGCCGATTCAGTCGTTAGTGAGTTGCGGTTTGCAGCAGACCACCAAGCAGCTTAAAAAGTAGAACTGCTACTATGCAAAGCTTCTAAGGCTTGTGACCGTTCAGAGCGAGTCCAGCATCGGAAGCACAAGCTGATCGTTAGCCATGCTGAACAAAGGGCACCTTAAAACAAACAGAGATATAGCTGCCTCAGTCAGAGCGATCGGGTTCTTTCTTACCCTATGAACCGCCAGTCGCTCAGGCTGCTACTGGCTGGGCACGGCTCTAGCTGACTGGGCACTGTATCTTTCTCACAACAGACTCTAGCGCTTAATGTTCCCTACGAAGGCTTACTTTAGTTCTTAAGGTGCACCAGATGTCTGTGCATCAGCTAGGTTGAACTTCAGCAATCTGGCTGATGTACAGGAAAAGGGGGCGGGCACTCTAAATTGAGTGACCCCTGTACAAAACTAAAACTGTTTTTGCTTATGAAGACTCGACCCTGGTTCAAGTTTCAAGAATTGCCTTTGCAGTCTGTGCTCATTGTGCCCTTCGTACTGCAAATTTTTGGGGCCGTAGGGTTGGTGAGCTACTTATCATTCAAAAATGGTCAAAAAGCGGTGAACGATCTGGCGAACCAGTTAATGACCCGCACTAGCAGTACAGTGGACAAACACCTCGATACCTATCTTTCCATTCCGCATAAAGTCCTTCAGACGAATGCGGATGCGATTCAGATGGGCTTGCTTGACGTGCGGGATCGCTCAACCGCCGCAAAATACTTTTGGAAGCAATTACAAGCCTATGACCTCACCTACCTTGGTGTGGGCTTGACAACCGGCGCAGGTACCGGGGCAGGACGCTATGACGGTAAAACCCTTGTCATTGATGATTGGAACGGCAAGCCACCCCACAAACTTAACAGCTACGCCACTGATCAGCAGGGCAACCGAACCAAAATTGTCGCTACTTATGACTGGAAAAACTTCAACGAAACGTGGTATACCGAACCAATCAAAGCACAGAAATCTGTGTGGTCACGCATTTACAGCATCAATTATCCCAATCATCCTTATATTGTAGCCTCGGCAGGTCGTCCGATTTATGATCCGCAGAAGCGGCTGCTAGGCATGATTGGCATCGACATCCATCTACTGAAACTGAGTGAGTTTTTACAGAATTTAGAAGTAGCTCGTGCTGGAAAAGTGTTCATCCTGGAGCATAACGGCACTTTGATTGCCAATTCTGGTAGTACTCAACCCTTTAAGGTGGTCAAAGATGAGATTCAGCGGCTCAAGGCGATCGACAGTCCAGACCCGATGGTGCAAGCGATCGCTCGACACCTCCAGCAACGCTTCCACGGGTTCAACACCCTTAAGGACGAACAACTACAGCTTGAGCTGCAAGGCGAACGGCATTACGTCCACGTGACAAACTGGCGCGATGAGTACGGCTTAGATTGGCTCGTGGTCGTCAGCGTACCCGAAAATGCCTTCATGGGACAAATCAATGCCAACACACGCACGACCCTAGCGTTGTGTCTGGCTGCTCTCGCTGCCGCCATTCTTCTCGGCTTCTATACCGCCCGCTGGATCACCCGCGCCATCTTCCGCCTCAATGAGGCGAGTCGCGCGATCGCGGCAGGTGATCTCGACCAAAGGGTCGCTACCAATGGCATTCAAGAACTCAGCGGTCTCGCTCGCTCCTTCAACCGCATGGCCCAACAACTGCAAGACTCCTTCACGGCCATCGAAGAGAGTAATGCAGAGTTAGAAAACCGCGTTATGCAACGCACCGATGAACTCAGCCGCAACAATCTGCAATTGCAAACAACGCTAGAGTCCTTGCATCGAACCCAGACCCAGATGGTTCAAAGTGAGAAAATGTCAGCTTTGGGACAAATGATCGCTGGGGTCGCCCACGAAATTAACAACCCAGTCAACTTCATTCACGGCAACTTGACCCATGTACATGAGTACACGCAAGAACTCGTCGGTCTACTGCAAAGCTATCAAAGCGCTTACCCTCAGCCGCCAGCCGCTTTGCAAGCAGCAGTAGAAGAAGCCGATCTGGACTTCTTGATGCGAGACTTAGCTAAGATGTTGCAGTCAATGCAGGTGGGAACAGACCGCATTCGCGAAATTGTGCTGTCGCTACGCAACTTCTCACGCTTAGATGAAGCGGAGTTTAAGGCGGTAGATATCCATGAGGGTCTGGATAATACACTGGTGATTCTGCGCCATCGTTTCAAGGCGAAAGCAGAACGACCAGAGATTCAAGTCATTCAGGACTATGGTCAGTTACCGCTGGTGGAATGTTATGCCGGACAGCTCAATCAGGTGTTCATGAATATTCTCAGTAATGCGATCGATGCCTTGGAAGAATCGAATCAGGGGCGCTCGTTTGAAGCGCTTGCCGCAGAGCCAAATACACTGTGGATTCAAACAGCTGTGGCCGATCAAGACCGTGTGAGGATCACCATAGCGGATAATGGACCGGGTATTGAGGCAGCAGCGCTCGCGCACCTGTTCAATCCGTTCTTTACGACGAAGGCCGTTGGCAAGGGTACGGGGTTAGGCTTGTCAATTAGCTATCAAATCGTGACTGAAAAGCATCGGGGTCAGTTGTCCTGTCTGTCACAGCCAGGGCAAGGAGCAAAGTTCGTGATTGAAATTCCCATCTATCAAGCCACCCCAGAACGGAGTCAGATGCAGCCCTCTAGAAGCAGTGCTAAGTGAGTGAAAGACCGCAGGAGTGACACGTGGAGCAAAAAGAGAGGGTACGCTAGCTGGGAAGAATGAATCTATCAAAGGCCAACAAGTAGAAATAGCGACACGTATCCTGTCACTATCCCTTTTTGAGGGGTTGTGCCAAGCTCCCCTTAAACAACCTGTTTTTCCACTAGTGTGTGTCAACAAATTAGAAAATTTATACTACTGACACACACGTTGCCGTGAACCTTCAAGCTTTACAACAGCAACATTGGCAACTGACCGCCGCGATTGTTCAGCTCCAGGCTGAGGGCGATATCATTCTCAACCCGCTGTTTTGGCTGGACAACATCGGTAATGTCGCACTAACAAGATTCACACCGCAAACGCTGGTTTGATGCGTCTGGTGATAAGCAGAGTGCATCCTTGTCTTAAACCAAGTATGACGACACCAAACTAGCGATCGCGCGTGGTCAAAAACTGCAAGCCTTAGAGGAGACAAGAAAACAGGTTTCAGCAGACTTGGCTCACATCACTGCCCTGCCCGAATAGCATAGCTTCCTGTTACCACCACAGAAGTTCCATGACTGTGGTATGCAGCACTCCAGCGACTCGAATGAGTGGTACACCCTCCCCTGCTAGGTGGACAAAGCCCACACGTAATGGGAGGGATTGACGGTACGGTCTTCTTTAGCTCAATCCACCGTATGGGAATGGGAAGAGCAACAAGGCTCAAGGCATTCATGGAGCTACCGCTTGGGTGAAGCGGGTGATCGAATATGGTTTAGATCCGAGCTTGGCTGCCAAGCAGATGGGTAACAGTCGTGATGTTCACGAGCGCATTTATCGCCACTGGATTGAGGAATCAGTTCAACAAAGAGCTTATGAAGCCCTGTTGCAGAAGACAGATCGACCCAAACCACCTTAAAACTACAGGGAGAGGATTGTGAATCCTCTCCCTGTATGCCTTGTAAATACCCCCAGGGGAATTCGAATCCCCGTCGCCTCCGTGAAAGGGAGGTGTCCTAGGCCTCTAGACGATGGGGGCGTATTGACCAGACCTTTATAAGAATAACGACTACTGCTGCATCTGTCAACCTGGGATAACACGTTATGACAAGACTAGACCATGAGGACGGTGATGCGCGGCGTTGCTTTCCATGTGCGGTGTGCAGATCAAGCAAGGTCTTTAGAGTTGCGTAGACGAATCAACCGCCGCCGCATTTGGGGTGAGGCTTCAGTCTCAGATAGCTCGTTAGCAGCAACCTCAATTTGAATTGGCTCTAGATACTCATCTGTGCCGCAAGTAAAAGCGTCAATAAGCAGTTCTAGAAGACGATCGCGATCGTTCAATGCATCCTTCTCCTCAATCAGCCTAAATTTAAGATGGATTTCGCATTCATAAACACCTACCTCAGGAACGGTAGGCTGCTGACACTCTAAATCGTGTTTCATTGTTGAGTTGACTCTCTAGCACTGCAAAGAAATTCAGGTTGCACACAACCAACCTTTCGTTGGACATTTTAAGTAGTTTGAGCAACCACTTCCAGTAGAAACCTTGCGCTACATTGCAAAGCTAACATTCCCATAAATTAACTCAAATCCGCTAAATAGCTGAACTTGAAATAGTTTGTTTTAGAGGTTATCACTATCTTTAAACCTGCTTCGCAAACTCTTCATGATTGCAATTCTCAAACTTTTAAAGTGAACCTTCTTTGAACTGATATTGCTATTGAAGCAGTTGAACTGAGGCTCTTATAAAGATTCTTTAAGAGGCAACTAGGGAGTTGAAAGTTGCTATATCAGAAGCTGCCTTGCAAATTTTTTCTGGCGGTGTTGATTAGCTCTTCAGTGATAGCAAAGCTCACTATGCTCAAAGGATACATTGAACGGCTGCGTGTTAGTAGCTTCAGAGCCGTGAAGATGAATGAATAAGTAACTCTTGTCTTTGAAGTAGTAGTGCTTAACCTTTGAAAATGAACTTAATATTTACTTCTGAACCAGTCTAAAGTTGCTGTTTGAGCTTTAAGTATGCCAGCCCTTGTTGAATACTTTTGCTTTGTGGAAAGCCCAGAAAATATACTAAGAATGAATCATGAAATGATCTCTTCTACATTATCTTTGCTGTTTAGCATAAGCCCAACGTGCTAATTTGTTGCTGCCAGTTTGGCATTTTTCCATACCTGCTGTACTGAGATTCGCTTGTGTTCAGCACACTTGGCAAGCCGCTTCGCTATCAGTCGTTCTAAGCTTGAAAGCTGAATACGCTGCTGTAATCGTAGAGTGCTAAAAAGGCTACGTGTACTCAATGCCCAGATGGGTATTTAAAGGAATGGTACGCAAACAAAAAAGGCTATAGATTAGAGAAAAGGTGAAAGTGAGGCAACTGTGGAACACGATCGAGCATCTCAGTTTGTGTCAGGCAGCCATTCTGAAGCATTGGAAGACGATGTTTTGCAGAGTGCAAACACTGCTCCGGCAGCTGCGCTTTTCAAGCTTTCGCCACTGATTCGGCTAACGCTATTGCTCTTATACGTGTCTCTAACGCTACCGTTACCGTTTTTAGCAGATATGACGGCAGCCGTAGTGCCATCCCCGTTTTTGTGGGTAGGAATTGGCTTGGGTGGCATCTTGCTGTATGCAGCCTTAAGCGAACGGGTTGTACTTAATAGTGACGGCATTCAAGTAACCTATGCTGCTTGGGTGCCACGTTTTTTTCGTCGAGGGTGGTCGCTACCGTGGGCAAACGTGACGGCATTAAAGCCCCGTTCTACTGGGCAGGGTGGACTGGTTTACTATCTTTTAAGTCAGTCGGGCAAGGCATATCTTTTACCGATGCGGGTTGCTGGTTTCAACCGTATGGTGCAGCGAGTGCAGGCGGAAACGAGCATTGATATGGCTGATGTGCGTCCACTCGCGCAACCCTGGATGTACTTCATTCTGCTTGGCTGTACGGTGCTATTGCTAGCGGTCGATGCCTGGACGATCGTGACCGCTTTGAGCCAAATGGCATAAGCATTGTTGAGTGTGGTTAGCGCTGTTTCTCACGCTGTCGTAAACTGGGCAAGAGCATTTGAGAGCGAGAACTAACTTTGCACACTGACCGTACCAGCCAGATTGACGTGAAGCAGGTGAGCCTTGCGTCTAGACTCATTGCGCCTGCCAAACATCGCCAGCGCTCTGTAGTGTTTGCTGAGACTCAGTATGTGCTGAAGGACATCTCGTTTGAAACGGTTCAGGGCGATCGCATTGCGATCGTTGGGGCTTCAGGCTCAGGCAAAACATCGTTGCTACGGTTGCTGAACCGACTGAGTGAGCCAACGAGTGGTGTGATTCTCTTCAACCAGAAGGCGTTGACTCAAATACCGACGCTGACCTTACGACAGCAGATTGTGCTGGTGTTACAAGAATCAAAGCTCTTGGGCATGACGGTGCAGCAAGCGTTAGAGTATCCGCTTGCCCTGCGTCAGTTGCCGAAACAGATGATTCGAGAGCGTGTTCAAAAATGGAACGATCGCTTGCATATTCCCTCAGAGTGGCTGTCTCGTACAGAGCTACAGCTTTCGGTAGGACAAAGGCAAATCGTGGCAATCGCCCGTGCGTTAGTGACAGAACCTAGTGTGTTGCTGCTAGATGAACCAATGTCTGCGTTAGATGTCGGTCGGAGCGAGTTGCTTTTGAATGTACTCAGGGACATCACGCAGCTAAACGGCATGACGGTCTTTATGGTGAACCATCAACTAGAGATGGCAGAGCAAGGTTGCGATCGTGTCCTTCACCTTGAGCAAGGACGGTTGCTGCAAGACTTACCAGCTGCGCAGATGGACTGGCAAGCGCTCAGGCAAGCTCTCGTGCAAGCAGAGGTACAGGAGGCAGAAGAGTGGAGCTAAGAGAACATGTCTTGCAGCCATTGAGAAACGGCAACCATTACAGCCGCTTAAAGACAGAGGCACTCACTGGCAAGCAGGAGTGCCTCTTTTGGAAACGAGTGGAGCCACTTAAGAGTAGATCTATCGTGTCGATCGCCAAGCAGGTGCGAGGCTTGACCGTTAAACTAAATCGCTTCTATATTCTTCTCTCCAGTGCGAATGCGGATGATTTGATCCACTGGAGTAATAAAGATTTTACCGTCACCAATTTCGCCAGTGCG
>DATNQS010000644.1:0-2882 GCA_036703925.1 Candidatus Sericytochromatia bacterium | reverse complement strand
CCTGCTCAAGCCATTGTTGAGAAGTCGCTTGCTGTAAAAACTTGATTGTCGTTGGGTTTGCCGAAAGCACCATCTAAAGTTGAGTTATGGGTTCATGCACAGTCTACCAAGGCAACAGGGTAGCGCTCACAGATTGCGATTGACAATCGACAGATAAGATATGTTAGAAGCGCTCTTCATTATCGCGATCGGGCTGATTCCGGCAATTATCTCATGGTTCCTGATGCGTAAAGCAGAAGCCCACTTGAGAACCCGCTTGCGTGCCGCTATGAATGCCTCCGCTAACCGTCAGTTGAACCGCTTTCACCGATCGCCACTCTCTGCCGATCACCAGTATGTTGAGGGTGTTGGCTATCTGATCGGTGATATCAGTTGCCGCTTCAACGCCCGCTCGGCTCATATTCGCTGCGCCGTTAACCCCTCTGGACCCTGCAAGGAATGCCCGTATTATGAGTCGATTGAATTTAATTAAACAGTGACTAGCTAGCCGTAAGCCATGATCCAGTAGGCACAATTAACTTACAACTCAAAACTCAGCACCCAGCCCTCATGATCTTTCCCAGTTTTTCCGACTTCACGAGCCTCGCCAATCAGGGTAATTTTGTTCCTGTCTACCAAGAATGGATCGCTGACCTGGATACTCCCGTATCTGCCTGGTATCGAGTGTGTGCAGGACAGCCCTATAGCTTTTTGCTGGAGTCGATCGAAGGTGGTGAACAACTGGGACGCTACAGTTTATTGGGCTGTGACCCGCTTTGGGTGCTGGAGGCGAGAGGAAATCGCACCACACAGACTCACCGCAACGGGGAACGCGAAATCTTTGATGGTGATCCCTTTGCAGTGCTTGCTCGTTGCTTAGAGCCGTATCGTCCTGTAAAACTGCCGCAGTTGCCACCGGGCATTGGTGGGCTTTTTGGTTTTTGGGGCTACGAATTGATTCATTGGATCGAGCCGCGCGTACCCGTTTATCCAGCAACAGCAAACGATTTGCCGGATGGTCTATGGATGCAAGTCGATAACTTGCTGATCTTTGATCAGGTGAAACGCAAAATTTGGGCGATCGCTTACGCTGACCTGCGTGACCCAAACACCGATCATGTCCTTGCTTACCAACAAGCCTGCGATCGTGTGGCTCAACTGGTCAACAAGCTACAATCACCGCTTTCAGAGCAAGCCGTTTTACTGGCATGGACACCACCAGGAGTCATCAGCCATCAGCAATTAGCAGTCAGCAGCCAGGAGCCAGGGGCAAAACCTTCTCACAACACTCCTCAGCTTTCACCCGCTCTCTACACCAGCAACACGACCAAAGAACAATTTTGCGCCAACGTTGAGACAGCCAAAGCGCATATTCAGGCGGGTGATATCTTTCAAGTGGTTGTGTCGCAGCGGCTATCGGCGGAGTATAGCGGCGACCCGTTTGCGCTCTATCGATCGCTGCGGTTGATCAATCCATCGCCCTACATGGCGTACTTCCACTTTGGCGACTGGCAGATCATTGGCTCTAGTCCAGAAGTGATGGTCAAGGCAGAGCTTGCACCCGACCCAACTGAACCGTTAGTGGCAACGGTTCGCCCGATCGCAGGCACCCGACGGCGTGGTAAAACGTTCCAGGAAGATGCCGCACTGGCAGCCGATTTGTTGGAAGACCCTAAAGAAGTAGCTGAACACGTCATGCTGGTCGATCTAGGGCGCAACGATTTGGGACGGGTCTGCATCAATGGCACAGTCAGCGTTGATGAGCTGATGGTGATTGAGCGCTACTCGCACGTTATGCACATCGTCAGCAACGTAGTGGGGAAACTCGCCCCTAGCAAAACAGCATGGGACTTGCTTAAAGCGTGTTTTCCAGCGGGTACGGTCAGCGGCGCACCCAAAATCCGAGCGATGGAGATCATTCATAGTCTAGAGCCGTGTCGCCGAGGACCCTACTCTGGTGCCTATGGCTACTATGACTTTGAAGGACAGTTAAATACGGCGATCGCTATTCGTACAATGGTGGTTCGCTCTCAAGGTGGCGGCAAACATACCGTTACCGTACAAGCAGGAGCCGGGTTAGTCGCCGACTCACAGCCTGAAGCAGAATATGAAGAAACCCTCAATAAAGCAAAAGGTATGCTCGAAGCAATCCGAAGCTTAAAGTAGCGCTGGTGTTAAACATTACACTCTAGTTAGGCTTGCATCACTTCTTCATAAATGTTACCTTTCTTCACAGAGAGTGGTAGCAAGAACATAATCTAAGCAGTTTGTGTCTTGACTGCCATGCTACGTTAGCTTGTGGTTTGGCTGCTCCCAGTCTTCTTCCGGTTCATCTTGTCTGATTCTGCCATCAGCCATCTACCGTCTTGTACAAAATCAGGTTTACATTAGTTCCTTCCACAGCTTAATAAAGGGTGAAAGATTAAAGCTGTCTTCATAAAAAGTACTACTTAGGTCAGAAATCTTTTTTCATCCTGCGTACGCCTTACCCACCGTGATACCTTAATGGATGGCATCGAATCTTCTAGAACAGCTACGTTAGAGAAGTTTCTTCATTCGTGACCTTCGGTCAATTCACTCATCCTTGGCACCTCGGTGATGACAGAGCACTTACGCAATCACCATTTGACTCCAGACTCCTAGCCGTCCGGTGAAAGCGCCATCAGACGTAGAGCGGTGAATGGAAATGCCTTGACTTGGGACACCATAGAATCAAGGTTAGTTAGGGAAAGAGTACGCTGTTTCTGGGGACGGGTTTACCCCTCTGGTTTCATGCAGCATTTAGTTTGTGCGCTTAAGTATGTCTATCTGAATCACAGTCTGGAGGTATCGTTCCCATGTCCATTCGTCTCTATGTCGGCAATTTGCCAGAAGATTTGAGTCGCCAAGAATTAGAGGCGGTT
>DATNQS010000643.1:0-8717 GCA_036703925.1 Candidatus Sericytochromatia bacterium | reverse complement strand
TTCGTAACTAGCTTCTTCCTCCTCCTCTTCCGCGCCCTCTTCCTCTTCCTCGTAGCTAGCTTCGCTGTCTTCTTCTTCCTCTTCCTCTTCTTCTTCGTAACTAGCTTCGCTGTCTTCTTCTTCCTCCTCTTCCTCGTAGCTAGCTTCTTCCTCTTCCTCTTCTTCTTCGTAACTAGCTTCGCTGTCTTCTTCTTCCTCCTCTTCTTCCTCTTTCTCGTAGCTAGCTTCGCTATCTTCTTGCTCTTCCTCTACTTCCTCCTCATAGCTAGCTTCGCTTTCGTCATCTTCTTCAGAGTCGTCGTACTCCTCCTCGTAATCGGCGTAGTAGAGCGCTTCCACCTTGTCGTAGTCAAAAAGTGCAACGTACTGTCCATCGACATAGACAGATTGTTCGGTATATTCAACGGTATAGTCATCGCTGTACTCTGCCAGGTTGCCAACGCCAGCAGTCTGGATAGCATGGGCGATCGCGGCAGTGGCGCTATCAAACAACGAAGCTTGTTCAGTTTGAATATCCTGGCTTAGATCAACATCAACATCAGCAACATGGCGAATTGCCCACAAGTCGCCGTTTAAGTCGGGGTTGGTCATGTAGTCGTAAGGGATGTAGCAATAGCCACGATCGCCCCAGCCCTCTCCCCAAGAATTGCGAACAATAAAGACCCTATCGGTATCGGAGTAACCAACGCAGAGCATTGCGTGTCCGCCGTCGTGTTGCTCATTGTCCGGCTCAGGCATGGGCACTAAGCCTTTCGAGCCAGCCTTTTGAAACGATGAGAAGAGATGTAGCCCAAAGGTGAAGGGATAGCCATCTGCCAGACATTGCCGCATTGCGTCGAGATCGATGTCCACCCGGTAGGCATCTTCGATCAAGAAGTTAGTGGCTTCGGTGTAGGCGTGTTCGTGAGGTGGTTCAAAAATGCGCTCTAGATCAAAAGGCCAGGTCGCTTCAGCACAGGTGCCATATTTTTTTAGCACCTTGATACAACTCCGCAGGTAGGTGCCTTCATCAGCATCAATGGCACCATCCAACTCACGGGCATTGTAATAAATAAACAAACGGCTTACGTCATGTGCAGACCCTTTAATGCGCTTTGCCAAGTATTCGTAAGCGCCTGCCATAGCATTCGCTGTACAGCTATTAGAGTTGCCCTGATTTTCAACCGGGGTCATGTAGGGACGCAAATCGACGTTGGATGGTAGCTCGTCTGTCGAGTGGCTAGGTTTATAGGTTTTGTCGTTAGAATTTTTTTTATCGGGACGATAGGTGCCTAATTTGATCTGCCCACCATCAGGCGTTTTAACAATGCTTGTCTTACGGACATGACGAAAATGCTTGGTTGGCATCGGGAAACCTCAAGGGAGTGATAAAGCGATGTGCTTATTACTACAGGTTTCCCAATGTCACAACCAGGCTAACGAAGTCGAAAGCTTGGAAGGAAGTGATCACGTCTCACTACAGAAAATGCCCCTGAGGAGCCCCTACAAGTAGGCTAGAGAAAATAGAGAGCGATCGATTTACTTAAGGTGTGAGATGCGTATTAGTGTTGAAATAATAAACTGCTGCTACTAGCAGACCCGTTAGCACGACGCCGATAGTACTGAAGATTAGGGTAAATGACGCTTTCTTACCAGCAGTCTTTTCGGGTGGGTTTGGCTGAGAAGACGATCGAGAGCCTTGATCAGAAGTTTTCATACAAGCAGTCCTAAAAAGGTTTATGCCTCATCTTTGTTCGAGAGTCCAAAGGCTGCATCTAGCTTTCGGATTAATCGAGTCGATTGCTACCGTCTCTTGTAAAGCTCACCACTAACCAACCGTGCTGCTAGCACAATCTACTGCATACGATCGATGGTGCGGTACTGCACTGCTTCAGCGACATGGTGCGTTTGCAGGTTTGCGTCACCAGCCAGATCGGCGATCGTTCGTGCCACTTTAAGGATGCGATCGCTTGCCCTGACAGACAAACCAAGCTTACGAATCGCGGCTTCTAGCAAGTTGCGGGTCGCATCATCCAGTTGGCACCATTGCCTCAAGTGACGGCTTTGCATTTCAGCATTGCAGCGCAGGGTCGTGTCTTTGAAGCGAGTGGAGGCATGAGCGCGGGCAACCTGGACGCGATCGCGCACTGAGGCAGATTCCTCGCCTTTTGGCTGCTGAGTGATTTCTTCTGGCTTCAGGCGATTCACCGCTACTTGTAGATCAATGCGATCCATGAGCGGACCCGATAGCCGTGCCCAATATTGTTCTCTAGCTCTGGGAGTGCAAGTGCAGGGCTGTACCGTATCAGCAAAATAGCCGCAGGGACAGGGATTGGCACTGGCAACGAGCGTAAACTGAGCCGGAAATGTGACCGATTGGCGTGTGCGAGAAATGCTGACATAGCCATCTTCTAAAGGCTGGCGCAAAAACTCTAAAACATCGCGCTTAAATTCTGTGAGTTCATCGAGGAACAATACGCCTCTATGCGACAGCGAAATCTCGCCCGGTCTAGGAAAACTGCCGCCACCAACCAGCGAAGGCCCGGACGCAGAATGATGGGGACTGCGAAAGGGACGAGTCGCAACCAGCGATCCTTTGTCTTTTAGCAGCCCGGCAACCGAGTGAATTTGAGTGACTTCAAGTGCTTCGTCAAAGGTCAGCGGTGGCAAAATACCAGGGAGCCTGCGGGCAAGCATTGTCTTCCCACTCCCAGGTGGACCGACAAAAACCAAATTATGCCCGCCCGCTGCGGCAATTTCGAGGGCGCGTCGAGCGTGTGCCTGTCCTTTCACATCTTTGAGATCGGGTCCGCTAAATTGAGCCTGTTCTAGCTCTTCCAATCCATTGACTTGTGTTGGCACGTATTGCTCTGGGGCACAGAGAAAGTTGGCGACATCAGATAAATGCTTGAAGCCGAAGACCGACAGACCTCTGACGACAGCGGCTTCACGGGCATTATCGGCAGGTACGACTAAGCCTGAGATGCCCAGACGTTTGGCAGCGGCAGCGATCGCTAACACACCTGCAACCGGGCGTAAGCTGCCATCCAGTGAGACTTCTCCTAAGAACAAATATTCATCCAGTAGATCAGTCTTCACTTGCTCTGATGCTGCCAACACGCCCACGCTGATTGGCAAGTCAAAGCTGGGACCTTCCTTCCGCAGGTCGGCTGGAGTCAAGTTGACGACAATTTTCCGCATGGGAAAGGCATAGCCTGCATTCTTCAGCGCGGCTTTGACTCGTTCTTTCGATTCCTGTACTTCCTGGCTAGGCAACCCAACAACAACAATGCCCGGTAAACCACCCGCAATATCAACTTCTACGCCAACTTTCACTGCGTCAATGCCAACCAGTGATGCACTCCAGACTCTAGCAAGCATACTTTCCTGCGATCGTTGCTTTGCCAGAGTACCCAGAATCACCCATCTGACAACACGGCGATCGCCTGCACAACCAGTGCAGCAGTCCTTCTCACAAAGAATGCAGGACGATAGAAGTGTTGCGCTAGAGCCATCTACAGATCGATCGGTGCTCCCTCACTTCTTCACCCCTTCACTCCTCCACCCTTCACCCCACTAGGGTTTACCCACCGTTTTAACCGTCAAAACCTGAGGCGGAGTAGAATCGGGCGGATAGAGAAAGTCAAGCTGTACGAGGCGACGATCGCCCTTTGGCATATTCAGCGAAATCAAAGGCTGACCCTCTTGTCCCCTCAGCATCGTCAGGTGAGTATAACGGGTTTGGGGCGCACCTTTATCATCCGTATAGCGCACACGAACGGTGCCACGAAAGAAAACGCGCTCTTCTGGGGGGGTAAAAAACAGCAACCCACCTTTGATTCGATCTTCCTTGACAGGCGTTTGAAGGGCTAATGTCACCGTTTGGGGTTGTCCAGTGGTGTTGTGAAGCGGCAACGTCAAGCTGTACTGGATACCGTAGTTGCCATGCGCCCGGTAGGCTGTATCGGCATAGCGAGCCACTAAGGGAGCACTTTGCACTTGCCCTGTGCCAAAGGTGCCTCGGTCAAGCATACTAAGTCCGTAAGAAAAGGCACGCCCCCGTTTCGGAATGCTGAGAACGTCAGATTTCGGGCTGTCAGTCAAGTTTGCCTTCCATTCAGACCCCATTGCCACGCCTGCTACACGTCCATAAATGACGGTTGCATAATCCTTCAAGCGGCTAATCGGCGTTGGCGGAATATCACGTGGTCCTGCCAACCCGTTGTTGAGCAGTAGGTTTTGCCATTCCTCAGACGAGGGGCTGCGCTCTGTTTTATCGGGATTCAAGGGCGCAAACATGGCTAGACTCGCCATGTAAATGGGTCCACTGCTTCGCAGCCGTAATAGGGTTGAACGACCGTTGGAGGATGGTGTGACGGTGCCCACTGGGATGGGCAGGTTCATGAGCATCCAGCTTTGGCGGGGCGGAATGACTGTGACAGCGGGCCAGTTTCCCTGCCGCCGTCCGCGCAAGACATCGTTGACTGCACGGCTACCGGGTCCTGCATACACTCGACCGATCGGATCATCTACATAGGACGGTAAATTGATAAACAGCGCATCTGGGCGGGTGAGGTAGCTTGCACCTTGCAAAATATCAACTGTGATCGGCTCATAGGTCGGGTTATAAAGCAGCACTCCCTGGAATAGGGTGCGCGTTTCGCTAGCATCTTTCGCTTTCGCGATATGGTGCGAAAAGATGTCAAACCGACCCTGGAAGGGAAAATTGAGATGAGCGTTGGGTACTGCTTTCCCGTCGGGTGGAAAGGTAGAGAGCAAAATTCCTTCAGTTTGCACCAGCTCTGGGCTGTTACTATTGAAAACCGGCACGGTATCAAGCTGCCCAGGCAAGGGGCGGAGTTCCTGTGGTGCAAACACCTCTTGACGCTGCAATGGTTCCGGGGGTGGTAAGCGTTGCTCCTGAGATGGCACAATCTCTTGCGGGGGCGGCACCCTGGACGGTTGGGGCGCAGGGACGCTTGGAGGCGATGGTAAGGGAACGGGAGCAGCGATCGTCTGCGCGAGAGTGAAGAACGAGAACAATGACAACATCAGCAAACCCGAAAGAATCCTACAACAAAGGCATTAACAGGCAGCGACGCAAAAAGGAGAGGAGTAAACCTCAGTCGCGGCGATCGCTGCCAGTTTTTACAACAGCACTTGAGCCAGAAGCACCAAAGCGCTATGTGACTCAAACGTGGAGCCTGGGACAGACAAAGAGAGGCAGACAGATGGCATGAGTATGATAGCCGCTACAACATCAAGCTTTTTATACCTACGACCTTAATGAGGACAGGTATAAATTCAGAGTGAGAGTCAACATCATTACCGATGCTTACACTAGCTAGAGACCATCATCAGGAGCTTTAGCTTTAACAGTTTCTCGTTAAGCGTTCATCCTGACAAGCGAACGTTTACCCTGAACAGAATACGTATCTTAGCTGATTCGATACCGCAACCTGCTACATCAAGGCAACAATCTGCACTGCTTCACCATGGAGAGAATTTTGCTTAAACCGCTTTCATTCCGCTCGCTAGGGCTGATGGTATGGACTTCAATCAGTATCACCAGTGTTGGTTATGGCTATGATGCCCTTTTTACCCCAGCAATTGCCCAAGTATCTAACTCTGATAGCTACTGCAAGGGGCGAGCGAGCGAGGGCTTAATCAACGGTAAAGGCGTTTGTACCTTTCCAAGTGGCAATCGCTATGAGGGCGAACTCCGCGACAGCCAGCGGCAGGGTAAAGGCACATTCATTTTTACCAACGGCACCCGTTGCGAGGGAACTTTTCAGGATAATTTGTTGAATGGTAAGGGTATCTGCATCTTTCCCAACGGCACCCGTTACGAAGGCAACTTCCGCAATAATCAGCGCGAAGGTAGAGGTATTGTCACCTTAGCTGATGGCACTCGTTGCGAGGGCGAGTTTCGGAACAATTTGCTAAATGGCGCTGGTACTTGTGCCTTTCCAGACGGTAATCGGTATGAGGGTTTGTTTCAGGACAGTCGTCGGCAAGGTAGAGGCACGTTCATTTTTGCCAACGGTACTCGCTGCGAGGGCGATTTTCAGAATGAAGTGCTGAATGGGTTTGGCATTTGCACCTTTCCCAGTGGTAATCGCTATGAGGGAGAGTTTCGCAATGGTAGACAAAACGGCAAGGGCACCTACATTTTTGCAGACGGCGTTCGACTTGAAGGCGTTTGGAGAGACGGCAGCTATCTCAGCAATGCTAAAACGGGGCGATCGTAAAACGGAGTAACGCACCGTTTAATCTTTTTCAGGAGTTTTTAGTTTTCTTAAGCGCGGTGCTTAAATTATTGCTCTTTGTAAGGATTGCTGTCTCCTACAACACATCATCCTTTAGGCTGAAGATTCGTTCTGAATTTTAAGCACTTAGGTTGAAGGATATGCCACATCTTTCCTGGCACGATTATTTAATGACCTTGTCTTTTTTCGCTGCGATCGCGGGCATTGGGCTTCTTTTTAACAGTAGCCAAGCATCCGAGAGCGATTGGGAAATTACCGATCGGGTACTCATGTTGATGACGTTTACCTATTGGCTGGTTTATTGCGTTGCGGCTGGCTTACAGCGCTTTATTTTGCCCGAGTGGGAAATGCTGCTATGGAGCGTGAAATTGACAGGTGTCCTTTCTTATCTGCTTACAGCAGCGTGTGTCTTGAGCTTGCCACTGCATCGGGTCTCAGTACGTCAGCCAGAGTAGTACCCGTCTTGTCTGAACGGGTAAACGTCGGTTGGATTGAGTCTCCTGAAACCCAGTAGAGCTAAGACAGACGTTAGGTTTCATGCTGTTCGATCCAACAGACGCTCAATAATTCTATTTTCTACAAAAAGAATTGGTTTTAGTTGGCCTCTCATGCTTTTTGTAGCGACATAAAACTAGGCATTCCCATACTCTCTCTTGCTTCTAGCGCAGCATCACGATGGCGAAGTTAAGGCAACAGATGAGAGTTAAATCACGCGCCTTTTCGATCCTAGAGAATTGGTGCTAAATGCTAGTTATAAGCGACAGTTTGCTGATGAAACTCACAACGAATCGCCAAAAAAAGTGTCGCCAAAAACAAGCTATTAAGGCTCTTGACCATTGAGTTCTGCCAGTAATTCGATCGTGCTTAAGCGGAATCCACATGACTGGAACAGGCGACGTGCATCTTCGTTGGCGATCGCCGTATCAAGTCGAATCTGCTGAATCTTTTTGTGCCGAAACTCTTGTATGGTGCGATCGACCAGATGCCGTCCTAAGCCCAATTGACGGTAGTCAGGCTCAACCCAGAGATCGTGAATGAAACCAAACTCCTTGAGGCGATAGATCGGAATTTCGGTTTCGATCGTGGCAATCACGAAGGCAACGAGATGTTCAGCCTGATCTAGTTCAGAAGCTCTGTGTGCGGCAACTAGGAAGACGCTGCGATCGTTCGCTGTCTGTTTTGCTAACCAACGCTCATACCGCTGAGCAGGATTGGGCAAAAAGCCATACTTAGTAGAGTCCCACGCTTCATGTAAGGCGCAAATCTTTGCCACCATAGGCAGTACAGCAGGCACATCAGCAAGCGTAGCGGGGCGAATTTGCATCACAATGGCTAGCGGCGTTTGATAACGAAAGCGATCGCGGCTTCGAGTTGCTCCTGTGGCAAGAGAGTCAAAATGAAAACTTCTTGCACTGTTTTACCCTGACGCGCGATGACCTTAAAACCGCCACGGATAGGCACCGATATCTTTAGTACCAGTTTGGGGGCATGAGAACGCACCGGTCCAATGACACCAGGGGTAATAGTTTGAATGCCTGTTTGACGGGTTAGCCGCTCTAAAACCGGAATCAGCCCAGGGATGTGAGTGGAATGGTTGAGGACAAGTCTGCCGTCTGAGGAACTGCTCATGGGAAGGGTGCGCTGTAAGAGGTTCGGACTGAGATGAGATCTTTTTGAACAACGTTTTGCTGCTCTGCCCCCATCGGCTACAACTGTTGCGACTCGTTTCTTACGCCGCTTCTAGGGGAGCCATCGTCAATCCTTCCATGCCAAGCTGCATATGGTAAAGCTCTGCCTGCTCCTGTGGACCCACCCAGACGATCGCCTGTCCTTCAAAATGGATCTGATTCGTCAGTTCCCAGGCACGATCGGCGGTCATACCAGGAATATGCTCTAACAAACTTTCAGAAACGTGCTGAAAGGTGTTGAAATCATCATTTAGTACAATGATTTTGAAGTTTGGGTAATGCTGGCGAGTCGTCTGGCTAGACCGCGAAGGGGCTATGGTTGGCGCAGCGGTCATTGCAGAGGAAACTAGCGGAAGTGTCGTCGCCATAGAGTAAAGGATTCCAAAAGCACCAGGAGATAAACGCCGCTAGCTTTTTATGCTAACGACTTAGTTTTTAATCGTAGCTTACTGTTCTACTTCGAGTAGAGCGAATCGCTGAGCGGTTGTTTGAAACGTGTCTGACGGTTGAAACCGCGACTACGTAAACATTATTAGTGGGCTGCGGACATCTCTCAGCTTCTAAGCCAACGTCTTTGAAAGAGTACAACGATCGCCCCGAACACTAGCAAGCATGGTGTTAACCAATCCCCCCAGCGGACATACAGAGTCTGTGTCTGACGACGAAAAATAGTAGCTGCATGAGTTTGGTAAGTGCGGGGTTGCGATCGCCACTCTACACGCCCGTGTGGATCAACGATGCTGGAGTAACCTGTGTTGGTCGCGCGGACTGCCCAGCGATC
>DATNQS010000642.1:0-5231 GCA_036703925.1 Candidatus Sericytochromatia bacterium | reverse complement strand
CGTGAGACTCAGCTACCAGTAACCTACCAGCCACGGACACTGCTACAACTAGCAGAATACATGGCTTTTGCTGAACGCTACGGTAAGCGTCGCATTCCCCTACCAGGACGGCGCAATCAACAGCTTATTATTCTGCGTGCCCAAACTTTTTCACAACAACAGCCGCTCGAAACACTAGTTGATATTGAACGTGCGGCTGATGGTGGTTCTAGTGAAGGCGACAGTCAATGGACAGCCGCTTCCATGCAGCAAGTGCGCGAGCAAATGGTGGCTCAGGAACCAGAGCCAACGGAGGATAGCTTGCGTCAGGCTGTGGTAGCTGAATTAATGACGTACTTGGAAGAGCGGAAGCAAACCGATTGTGCTGATTACTTTGCGCTCCGGCTGCAAGATTTGCCCGCCAATGAAATTGAGGTAATTTTAGGGTTGACACCCCGTCAACGGGATTACTTACAGCAACGTTTTAAGTATCATCTCATTCGGTTTGCGCTCTCGCACCGCTGGGAATTGGTACATCAATGGTTGGAGGTAGACTTAGAGCGCAATCTCGGTTTGACGTTACAGCAGTGGCAGACGTTTCAGGCACAGCTTGATCCTCAGCAGACTGAGTTGCTGCAACTGAAGCGAAAGCAGCTAACTGATGCAGCGATCGCTCAGTCGATCGGCTGCACGATAACGCAAGTTCGCAAGCAGTGGTTTAAGCTACTTGAGCAAGCCTGGGAAATGCGTAATTATTTAGTGTCCGGACAAAGTGCGTCTTCCGATGAATAGGAACATATGCCATGAATGATGACTCGGACGTTCTCCAGAGGAATCTGCTCGAGCTACTTCAAGATCTGGTTCTTTTTACCACTTCAGATGACTCTGGGGTGGTTA
Source organism: Candidatus Sericytochromatia bacterium (assembly GCA_036703925.1). Lineage (GTDB taxonomy): Bacteria > Cyanobacteriota > Cyanobacteriia > Leptolyngbyales > Leptolyngbyaceae > Stenomitos. Next base: position 4,355 of record DATNQS010000642.1, on the reverse strand, counting down.
ATCCAGTTATTGATGGAAGCGATGGGCAAAGCGGCGCTTCAGCGATGAGTGCGCCGGATTTCCTCATTTCGCAGAATGCCCCCTCTGTAGATTCCAGCCAATTTAAATTCGATGCTTCCTCTCAACGGAAAAACTTACTAAAACTTGGAGAGACACCTGCTGTGCAAGACCGTTTTCATACCCTGTTGAAACATCGGTTACAAAGCGAGATTCAACAAAACCTACCGCTGTTCCCCTGGGAAACAGAAGTTCACGATTACGAAACCGAAAGTACCGTTGGGTTTGTAGACTCGGCTGTACTTGCTGCGCCTCCCGCAGCCGTAAACCAGAGCATTCCGGCTCACGTTTGGCTCCATCAATTAAAAACACTGAATTTACCTGTTGCTTTACCCGAGAAACTTTTGGGGCAATTGCTGGAGCGCTGTCAAAACGTCGTCCAATCCTCTCTTTTAGAGGGGGCAAAGCTTGTAAAATCTGTCGAGGACTTGTTTCCTGGTCAGTCTCAGTCACTGAATCAGCTTGCAGGGATGGTGATGACATCACCGGCTCGTTCGGGTGCTATGCAGCCTCCCTCGGGTGCCAACTACCCAACCAACTACGAGTCAGCAGTTCCAGCCCAGCAAATGGTGTTGTCGCTCTTAGCTGCACGCGAAATTATTGCAGCACTAACGCTGACGGTTTCTCTTAGGCAGCCAACCTTAGAGCGTCAGTGGCTTACTGAGCTGGGGGCTTTAAGCTTACAAGTAGATTACGGCTTGGATGCAACGGCTGCAAAACTACGCATTCAAGGCACCTTACCTTGTGGTGGAACGCTTACACTTCGGGGTGAGCATTTGGAGGCAAGCGCTCAACGCGTTACGGCTGGTGTCTTAAGTGTGGAACTATTTGACCTTGCCCCCCATCAGTCTGTCGTGCTGGAAATTTGCTTGCCTGAACAAAAGCCGTTAGTTTTTGCCGTTCGCATTACTGACTAACTGTGGATGAACATAGGATGAACGTCAGGGTGACAACTTTAGTGCATCAGTTAGCCTTTTCAAGTCGTGGGTATGATGGATCTGGCTGCATGGCGATCGTACGTTGAACGTTAAGAGTAGATTGAACATCCTCACTGACGGCAGAGGGGAGGTTTAGGAGTGATTTCTATTGCTCAGGCATCGCTCTGGATAACGGTTTTGGATCAGGGAAGCGAGTTTAACGTTGTCGTCGTTGCAGCCAGCAAACCGCATGATCTTTTTACCTGCTGATGTTTAGTCATTCTGGGGCTGGTGTTTCTGAGGGTGCAAGGGTAGGAACGATCGCAGCCCGCTTTAGACAGCGACTGCAAACCCTACCACCGGAAGTTGAAGAGTCGCTCTTATTGCGGATGCTGGTGCAGCTGATGGTGCTAGCTGGGATCGCCGCAACAGACGTAGCGGCATCAACTAGCATGAGTGTCTGGGCGATCCCCTTAAGCATAGCAGGGGCATTTTGGAGCTGGCGACAGCGGCACAAGCGCAACATAGCGATAAAGTTCTGTATTGCGATCGGAATGCTGCTGGCAATGGCAGCCTTTTTTGTAGGGTTACGAGCCGAACTGAATGACACTCGGTTGGTTTTAGCTGAACTACTGGTGCAACTTCAGGTGTTGCACAGCTTTGACCTTCCACGCCGTAAAGATCTAGGCTACTCAATGGTGATCGGGTTAATCCTGATTAGCGTTGCCTGTACGTTGAGCCAGACGATGACGTTTGGGCTACTGCTGCTGTTGTTTTTGGCGATCGCGCTGCCAGTGCTGGTACTGGACTACCGTTCCCGGTTGGGTTTGTCAAACCAGTTTTATCAGTCACCGTTACAACGGGCAGGGCTATCTCCTAAACGATGGCTCGGCTTCATGTCGGTGATTTTGGTCGTCGGGCTGATTGTTTTTGCTTGTTTACCGCGTTTTCCGGGCTACCAACTGCGATCGTTTCCGGTCAGCCCGCAGATTCAGCAAGATTTTCAAGACAATAGCCGTATTATTAACCCTGGCTATGTGCGCCCTGGCGATGGCAAAGGCGGCGGTGGCACTCCAGATCAGGGGCAAGGGAGTGGTCCGGGCAAACTGGATGAGAATTTTTACTATGGTTTTAGTAGCCGTATTAACCAGAACTTGCGGGGAGCGCTGAAGCCTAGAGTGGTGCTGCGGATACGATCTCAGGCGGAGGGCTTTTGGCGAGTGCTGGCATTTGATCGCTATCTGGGGCAAGGTTGGGAGATTTCTCAGAATGATCAGACAGTCACGGTCACGCGCCCTGAATGGTCGTATCAGTTCTTTTTGCCGCGACCGATCACACTGAACAAAACGAAAGAAATTGTGCAGACCTACACGGCTGTCTCAGATTTGCCGAATCTACTGCCATCCCTAACGCAGGCAAAGGAGCTTTATTTTCCGACGCGGCAAGTCGCGATCGACCTTAATGGCAACTTGCGATCGCCCCTGGAACTGCGTGAAGGTCTAACTTATACGGTTGTTTCGGAAGTACCGTATCGCGATCGAACCCGCCTTAGAGAAGCGTCGTCGAACTATCCACCCAGTATTGCGGCTGACTATCTGGATGTGCCGCCTAAAATTTTGGCGCGGGTACGACAGCGCACACAAGAATTGCTTGCAACCTCGCCGAAGCCAATTACATCTCCTTACGAAAAAGCGCTCTTTCTGGCTCAGGTTATAAAGCAACGCTACACGATTCAGCCTGAGTTGCCGTTTCTGGAGCCGGATGAAGATCTGGTAGAAGCCTTTTTGTTTAAGTACCAAGGCGGCTACCCGGACTATTTTTCGACAGCACTGACGGTCATGCTGCGCTCAATTGGTATACCAGCAAGGGTTGTAGCAGGTTTTGGACCAGGAGAATTCAATCCCTTTACAGGCTTGTACGTGGTTCGTAATACCGATGCCTACGCCATTACGGAGGTCTTTTTTCCTAAATATGGCTGGTTTGGCTTTGACCCAATTCCGGGTCATGAGTTAATCCCACCGTCGATTGAAGAGAGCCAAACCTTTAATGCCCTACGATCGTTTTGGCGTTGGGTAGCAGGTTGGCTACCGTCACCCGTTACCAGTTGGCTCAGTCGGATTTTTGGCACACTGGCTGGTTGGATCGCAATTGCTCTTACACGGTTAATGGGGCTGCTTTCGCAAGGCTGGGTTGGGCTTTTTGCGGGCTTACTGCTGGCGATCGCGCTTGGCTTTGTAAGCTGGCTTCTATGGCGCGGTTGGTGTAGTTGGCGTCACCGTCGCTGGCTAGCAAAACTACCGCCTATGGAAAGTCTGTATCAGCAGATGTTGCATTGGCTGGCGCTTCAAGGCTTTCGTAAACGCCCCGCTCAAACCCCGCTGGAATATGCACAGCAGGCACGGACAGTTCAACCGTTGGCTCAGTCAACGGCGATCGACGATATTTCTCAGGCGTATGTTCGCTGGCGCTACGGGGGTCAAGCTCCTAACCTTACTCAGCTAAAGCAACGATTGCGCGACTTGAAGCGTTCATCGACGACTCAACGCCATCCCACCTTAAAGCACCTGATCAACCGTTTAACTGAAATATAAGGCTATTTAGAGCTACAGTTCGCGTGATGCAGCAGCATCTTGGGTAGCTGTTTGCGGACAAGTCAAATATTTTTGTATAGCTGCCGCCATAGAGGTTAGGACACCGCCTGTTTGAGTACGGCTTCCATAGCCTCGCGCAAAGGGGTGGCATCGCGTAATACCAATTCCTTAAATACCAGCTACAGATAGTGCTTTTAGAATGGAGTCCCACCCTACAATCGAAGCGATGACTCCAGCGGTCATTGCTTCCAACCTTGAGCGCATTAACAACCGCAACTCATCCAAACTCTGGGGTAACTTCCAGCGCAACCCCAACTTAAAATGCTGCCACACGCGCTCAATGGGATTGGTTTCTGGCGCATGTGATGGCTGAAACATCAGGATGATGTTGGTCGGAATCTGCAACCGCTTGGCTTTGTGTGCCCCGGCTTGGTCCAGTTGGATGATGAGAATACTGTCGTTGTATTGTTGACTCGCCAAGTTGAGGAACACCTGGAAACAATCGCTGTTGAGGTGGGTGAACTCGTAGAAGAAATGTGCTCCCGTGGCGGGTTCAACGATGCTGTACAGGTAGGTGGCCTTGAACTGCCACTGCACTTTGCCTTTGGGCTTGATGCCTTTGGCCGTAATTTTGCGTCCACTGATGGTTTTGAGTCCAAGGCGCGTCTCATCTTGGCAGAGGTAGCGCACTCGCCCGCTCAGTCCCAGCACGGCAACGGCATACTAGGCTAGCAGCGCCAGATTCTCAGCGAGTTTTTTTAGATGCCTCTACCCGCGTATCGGTGTTCGC
>DATNQS010000641.1:0-9217 GCA_036703925.1 Candidatus Sericytochromatia bacterium | reverse complement strand
TTCGCCTGTCCGTCCTCTAAAATCAGCCGCAGCACATACCATTCGTCGTAAATGGTGACACCGCGACTCAGCAGATTGCAGACCAACTCATGCAAAATAGCGTGTCCCGTTTTGTCGGCAGCATAGCAGGTGCGGTTGTGGGTATGTCCCCCAAACGCTCGCTGTGCAATCCGTCCATCAGGTAAGCGGGAGAACAGCACACCCATATGTTCGAGATCGATCACCACATCGGGGGCTTCACGAGTCAGTAGCTCAACGGCATCTTGATCAGCCAGGTAGTCAGCACCTTTAACCGTATCGAAGGCGTGTGCTTCCCAACTGTCGGTAGAGTCTACATTCTTGAGTGAGGCAGCCATACCACCCTGAGCCGCGACAGAGTGCGATCGAATGGGGTGCGTCTTTGCCACCATTGCCACATTCAACGTTGGATCAGTGCGAATAATTTCCAGGGCTGCTCGCGCTCCCGCCAAGCCACCACCCACAATGATTACGTCGTGCTCAAACATAGTGCGATCGCCAGAAAAAATAGCTTTATCTATCCTGCCAAAATAGAAAGTTCCCTGCCAAAAGACAAGGAACTTTTTTGAAACGTGGGGGCAATGGATGTGGAGTGAAGGGCAGAGGGAAGCAGGAGGAGTGAGGGCTGCCGAGGGAGCAACGCAAACTTTGAGGCTCAATTGAAGCGGCAGAGTAAACTCAAAACGTTCTCCCTACTCTACTGCCCACTCCCAACTGGCTCATCCCGCTGCTTGCGCTGGACGCTGACTGGGAACGTTCGTTGAGGTCGGGGTTTTGCTCCGACTTGCTGCTGGGTCAACAGCGTTCAGTTCAATATGATTCAGTAAGGTCGTTACGAAGGCAAAGAGCAAGAACGGTAGAGTTAGTACTAGAATTAAGCCAACAACAGAAATTGCGTAAATTGGCTTACTGGCTCCCATCAATGCCAGTGCTGATGCCAGGCTCAGAAAGATGACGATCAACCAGACGATAATCTGACCGTAAATGTCGCCGAACGATAGGGTACATACTAAACGATATCTTGAAATGTTGCTCATGACCTACCTCTAGGACGGAATGTAAACCTATACGGTAAGGCTTTCTGCTTGCTCCTGGATCATTTCTCAATCTTTCAGCAACGAATGTTACGCAGCTTCATATTCAAATCATTTATCCTTGCAAATCCTCTCAATTTAAGCTTGATTCTGACCCTCTTTTTTATAATGCTGCTATGGCTGCCCTCCCTCCCTTTCTGATTTTGCTTGACATCAGCGCGCTCATGGCGAGTAGCGTAAAACACTGGCAAGAATTTTCGCGCATTGGAGAATGCTTTATTCCTAAAGCAGTGCTAGAAGAAATTCAACTGCTATGCGATCACGCGATCGAGCCTGCTCAGTCGCGCGCCGCAAAGGAATTTATCCGCTTTTTCCCCCAGAGTGGTTGGAAAGCTACGACGTCGATCGCCCAACATTCTGCCCTCAAGCCAGCTGAAGGACATACGTTAAGTAAGAAGAGCCGGCTGTCGTTAACAACGGCTCAAGCGGCGTATGGGCTGGCGCGTAACCATCCAGAAGGCTTAGTGGTTGTAGCCGCTAACGATCAGGGGTTGATTCAACGCTTGCGGATGTTGAATACACCTAACCTGTGTGGGTTGCCGCTGACAGTGCTGGTGCAATGGAGCCGCTCGGCACGTAAGCCGCCCGTTGTAGCAAACCAACTCCACCTGATGCGCTTAACGGTTGGAGCTGTCGCACCGGTAGCCAGCAGAGCAACATCGTCAGCAGTTGCAACACGACCGAAGCTGAGCCAGCCTGTGCAGAGCTACTCTCAACCAGTGGCTCGGCAACCAGTGGTTCGGCGATCGTTTCGCCCTGGGCAAATCTTTTACAATTTACTGACGGTGGCGCTCGTGGCGATCGCGGTCTTAGCTGCATGGCGAGTCTTGCATCCCACCACCTTTAATAAGCTATGGCAGCAGATCCCAGTCTTAGGACGAAGCCTTTAAGACGATCGTTCAAGTTCTGTTTACTTAACGTCAAGCGGTTCGGCGTTAGAAAGTAAGGCGCTTAGTTTGTATGAGGCACCCACTGTTGCACCCCTTTCCCGCTCCATTACAATCACGGCTTCTATCACCCTTACAGCGGTTGAAGCGAGTTGGTCTGTCGATCGTGCCCTTGGGGCTGTTGTTAATGGGGCTGCTACTGCCATCCCGTGCGCTGGCTCAACCGATCGCGTTCGCCACGGTTGGCACGACACTGGGTAGCCAGAATTTTGCAAGTCAGCCCGCGAGTGTCACAAGACAAATGCCTGCGATCGTAGTGGATCGTCTGCGCCAAGACTTGAGCAAACGCACCCAACTACCATCGGCAACGCTAAAGCTAATTGAAGCCGAACCACAGACCTGGAATGACGGCTGCTTGGGCATGGTGTCACCAGAGGAAAGCTGCACTCAAGCACTGCTTGAAGGATGGCGAGTGGTTTTCGCTAATGCTGACCAACGCTGGGTCTATCGCACTGATCAGCAGGGGCGAGACATTCGCCTGGAACGCTAGTAGGCATCTTGAAATGTTTCTGGTAACAGCGAAACACTTCAAAATCAAGGCTTTCTCTAGACTAAGGGTGCTACCAACTCTAGTGAAATCACCCAAGAACCATGAAGCTTGCACTAAGAGCTACGTAATGATGGCGCAGTTCCTGAAGAGTCGATAAATTGCTTGTCATGATCAGGTGTTCCACAACAAGTTGGATTAGACTTCAGCAAAAGCAGCATTTTTGCCTCAATCACTTTTTTTGCTAGGTTTCTGCCTCATTCGTTTGAATGAATCTACAGTTTTCTTATCGGAATAGGGTACTCTAGGTTGTAAGATTGCTCGAAGCTTTTTCGTCTCACCCCCCAAACGTAATGGTCAAACACTTCGATCGCAGCAAAGCACAGGCTCAGTTGGTTGCCCAAGAGAACTTTCAGCAAACGCGGGTTCACCCTATTGAGCCGACGTTTTACTACTTTGCCTATGGTTCTTGCATGTGCCCTGTCGACTTAAAGCGCACCCTAGGTGAACTGACGCATCCGTTTGTACTGGGACCAGCCACACTGAAGGGTTACAGGCTAGGCTTTTATCGTCGCTCGCTCCATCGCAACTGTGGTGTACTGGATGTAGTGAAAGACCCAACCGCATCCGTAGAAGGGGTTTTGTACCAATTGCCCTGGCGCTTGAGCGATCGCTTGGATGAACGTGAAGAGGTTCCTAGCGGCGGCTATCGGCACGAAACAGTCGAAATACACTTCCAGAACCAACCGTATGCCAATGTGCGGACGTATGTAGTGGTTGATAAACTTGACGAAGAAATGGCACCCAACGACTGGTACTTCAACGTTGTACTGCGGGGTGCCGTTACGTGTGGCTTACCAGAGCAATACTGCTGGCAACTGTTTAACCATATGCATCAGCTTCAGCAGCGCCATTGGCAGACCCAAACATTGCGATCTGCATGACTCTGCTCTAGTAAAGGGAATCCATAAACTCTGATAAGGCAGAAAATGTTTCTAGGGTGCCAATAATTAGATCGCCGTTAGCATCCATTGAAAAGTCTTGCCCTAGCGTAAAGCCACCCTTAATCAAAAAGATGACGAGTGATAGCTTGAAGTCGTCCATAACCGCGGCTGAGAAACACTTGAGTCCAAAGTGACACAAGTGCCTGGCAGAAACCATCTATCTGGGGGACTAGAGCCGTTCTTAGCTGAATGTAGTCTTCGATCAGAGTGAGTCGCAGACGTAAGCAAACTAAAGCTAGCTATTGGGGAGGCGGCGACCCCTTCTGCTCACAAAGCCTGAGCGCTAGTCGCCCTAAATGGTCACATCCTGTCCTTCCTCGATACGCTTCACTTCATCATCGTCCGCTCGTCAGAGTGATGGTTTCGTTTGCCGTTCTTTGTGATGTGCTGGGTGCGCTGACCCGCAGCGCGCACTTATTTGAAACAGGCTAGTGGAATTTGTGTTTTGCTACACTCTCCATCTTCATCACCGTGCTGTTTGGGCAGGTCGAAGCAGACCTGGCACCGTATGCGGCTGCACGAGCGACAACGAGCAGCTAGAGTGTGACGTAATAGGCACTAAAGCAATTGCCCCACCGCTAGATAAAGCAATGGGGCAAGGAAGTTGTTAGTGGCATTAATGGGTTTTCTTGATCGCTGATTCTAAATTCAATGCAGCTAATGTCTTATGACTGAATAAAGAAATCGGCGATCGATAACAATGGGAGAGCGAGATTGTTCGGCTCTTTATCGTCTTACTGAAACAGATTTTACTTGCTGCCTCAGCCGCGTCCGCCGAACGAAATCACACCTTTTCATTCTGCATCGGTTGCGGATTATGCAAGCCCTGTATTTGCGCCAGGCTTACCTGTTGCTAGTTCAACCTTAATGATTTTGCCGCCCTGTTTTTGAATGCGTTGCTGCTCACGAAACCAGTTATCGTAGGGCACTAACTTTGTAAAGTAAGTGTTTTGCAGTTCCCGCTGCGTGCGAATGCGAGTCTGACTAGGAACACAAGCAGTAATTTTAAAGAAGCGCATAGGAATGATTTCTCCTAACTAAGGGCGTAACAGTAAGGGCGTAATGGAGGGAAGAAATTTTGCATCTGAACAAAAGTAGCCGTCATTATCAGGAAACAGTTGCTTCTTGCAACTAGCAGTTTCAGCTAACAGTTTAATGAACGGTTTTCAACTAGCTTTAGAGACGGCTGGAGGAGAAGTTTGGAAGTCGAAAGTCAATGTTAGATCGTTAAAACCAAGCGCTTATAGCAATTAGCCTTTGACAAGCTAGCACTCACCCTGGACTTCCAAACCTTCTAAAAGCGTTGAAGGCTAAGTTTTGAGTTTTGAGTTAAAGCAACTTACGACTCACCACTTGCTATGCATCGCCTTTAAGAACTAGCTCAAGCCAGAGGAGATGTAGTCGAGGTAAACACCCAACTCTTTACCAGCGTCAGAACCAACCAAACCAGCCGCAACTTCTTTGATTGCTTGGATTGCTTGAATGGTTGCAGCAATCGGAACGCCCAAGGAGTTGTAGGTTTCTTTCAAACCGTTGAGCACGCGCTCATCCAGGATGGAAGGATCGCCAGCCAGCATGGCATAGGTCGCGTAGCGGAGGTAGTAGTCGAGGTCGCGGATGCACGCAGCATAGCGACGGGTGGTGTACATATTGCCGCCGGGACGAGTGATGTCAGAGTACAGCAAGGATTTTGCCACTGCTTCTTTGACGATCGCAGCCGCATTCGCGCTAACGGTGCCTGCTGCCCGAACCCGAAGTTCACCAGTGTTGAAGTATGCTTTCAACTTTTCTAGTGCGCTGCTGTCCAGGTATTTGCCTTGAACGTCAGCGGAATTGATTACAGAAGTGATTGCGTCTTGTGCCATGATTTTGAGTCCTTAGAATTTCGTAATCTTCAAATACTTAGCAGTATGCAGAAGTCATTACTGCATAGCGCCAATGACGTAATCGAAATAAGCACCAGCTTCAGCCGCATCTTCGCCAGACAGTAGCCCAGATGCAACACTCTTCATTGCACGAATGCCTTCTGCAACAGCAGGGATGGGGGTGCCTAAAGAGTTGTACATCTCACGCACGCCGACAATACCGATTTCTTCAATCGGAGTCACATCACCAGCAACCACACCATAGGTCACAAGACGCAGGTAGTAGTCGAGGTCACGCAGGCAGGTAGCGGTCATTTCTTCACCGTAAGCGTTGCCGCCGGGCGAAACAATGTCAGGACGCTTTTGGAACATTTGATCGCCAGCTTGCTTGATGATGCGCTCGCGGGATTCGGTCAATGTTTGGGCAATCCGCAATCTCCGTTCGCCGGTTGTGACGAAGTTTTTGATGCGATCGAGTTCGCCAGGGCCGAGGTAGCGAGCTTCAGCGTCTGCATTCACGATCGATTTCGTGACAATACTCATTGATGGATTCCTCCAGAAGAATGTAACCGTTGGTGTTACTGGCCATGGTTAGAGGGAAAAACTTCCACTCAGGCTGAATCTATTCTGAAACCAGGGCGGTTTCGCTGGGACTACCGTTGCGAATAACCACGATGGCTTCGATCGATACGCTTGCAGCACTCAGAGACATCTGCATCCAGACAAGCATTGAGCATACCTGAACGCTTAGAGAACCTGAACGCGTGAGTCACGCACCGATGTCAGACTCAATTACCACTCGTAGTTAATTTTGCGGCATAGCGCTCCCTGTCCCTGGGGGGACGTAATAGATTGTAATATTATGCTCATGTTTAGCGGGGGGCACGATCGTCTGTCCATTAGCACGTTTTATGCCTCTACGCACGTTTCCTCGATCGCTATTTTAGTTTTTGCAGCAGCGCTGGATTATTTGATCGGCGACCCTAAAGGCTGGTGGCATCCAGTACAGGGGATCGGCTGGATGATTGCTCACTTTACCCGGTTAGCGTTCTCTGTTTTGCACACCCCGTTTGCGTTACGGTGCGCTGGAGTCGTTCTGGGTAGCAGTTGCATTCTGGGTAGCGGGTTGGTCGGTTGGTTAGTGGTGGCGATCGCCAATCACCTTGAGCCGCTGTTGGGCACCGCTGTTGCAACCAGCCTACTGGCAAGCTGCTTTGCTGCCAGAAGCCTAAGAGACGCAGTAATCGACGTGCTAGAACCTCTGGCAGCAGGGGATCTAGTCAATGCCCGTTTGCGCCTGGGCCAATATGTGGGTCGTGACACCGATCGCTTGACCGTACCAGACATCCTACGAGCCATGTTTGAGACTGTGACAGAGAACGCGACGGATGGGGTGCTTGCGCCGTTGTTTTACGCTCTGGTAGGAGCCATGCTGCCGGGTGTCGGTAGCGTACCGCTAGCGCTGGCATATAAAGCCTCCAGTACGCTGGATTCAATGGTTGGTTATCGTGATGCGCCCTACACTGACTTGGGCTGGTTCAGCGCCAAAACAGAGGATGCCTTAACCTGGGTTCCCTGTCGGTTGACGGTGCTGACGATCGCCCTGCTCTCCCGAAGACCGCTCCACATCTGGCGGCTTTGTCAGCGCGATGCACCCCAAGACCCCAGCCCTAATTCTGGCTGGAGTGAATGTGCCTATGCCGCCGCCTTAGACGTGCAGGTTGGTGGGATCAACTGGTATCGAGGCATCGCCAAACCCAAGCCCTTACTAGGTGATGCCATGCAGCCCATCACCGCAGATACCCTCGATCGCGCCCTCCAACTCACCCGCTGGAGCGTTTTGCTTTGGCTTACCGTCTTCGCGATCGCCTTTCAACCGTGGAGAGTTTTGAGTTGATTTAGCCTTCAGCCTTCAGCCTTCAGCTTTCAGACCACTCCCTACTCCCCTACTTCTTCACTTCTTCACCCCTCACTCCTTCACCGCCCATGAAAGCCTTGAATAAAATTAACTAACCCAGTCAACGAGGGAAGAAGGGGTGCAGCCGTGGACTGAGGAGCGATCGTCCCTACAGCGGGATCAATTGCGATCATCCGTTTGCCAAAGAGCGGATGGCTATACAAAGGCAAGCTTTGATTGGTGGAATTAACCAGCGTTGTTTTTGTTGGAGCCTGAAAGAAGGGAATCTTACCAAGCGCTTTTAGGGAACCTTCTGAGAGCTTAAAATCACTGACCTGCGTGAGCGTTTGCGTGAGCGTTGTTTTGAATGGTTGGAACCAGTCCAGCACAACAAATCGCTCCTCTATTTCCACTGACAGTAGCAGTTTCATAAGGGCGATCGTCCGGCTTTGGACTTCTAGCGCATCCTTAAAGGGCAACAGGGCAAAACAGCACATCAAGAAAAGCTGATCATCGCGGTGTAGCTCAAACGTCAGCGTTGTGCGGCGGCGACCGACCTGAATATTCGGCGGGTTGGCTACCAGGTTGTAGTGCTGTGCCACCTGCCGATACGTGACCGCTAGCGCATAATGGGCATCCTGGTTGAAAACTTCGTCGATGATCAGGCGCACTGTGGGTGGCGCAGCATGAAAAAATGTGGTTTCCTCACCAGAAAAGCGGTAAATACTGCTCTGATCTCCGATCGGGCTGAGATCAACCCACTCACAGATCATGCCATCGGTTTTCACACCAAAGCGCGGTACATCGTAGAGCTTTGCCCCTGTGAGGGTGGCACCACTGAGATCTGCCCCTACCCAATCTGCGCCAATGAGGTTTGCGCGTGTGAGATCAACGTGTACCAACGTGGTGCCAATCAGGTTAGTGTTGCTCAGGTTTGCGCCCGTCAAGTTTGCGCCGCTCAGTTTGGCACCACTCAGGTCAGCACCACTGAGATCAGCACCGCTCAGGTCAGCCCAACGCAGGTTCGCACTACTCAGATTAACCCCTCGTAGATTAGTACGGCTAAGGTTCGATTGTCGTAATTCGGTGCTGCTGAGGTCGGCACCACTACAATCGGCGCTGCTGAGGTCACTACCGTGGAGGTTCGCTTCAGCAAGATTTGCACCCGTAAACACAGTCCATTTAAGGTCGGCGCGGCTAAGATTGGCGCTGCTCAGGTCGGCGTTTCTGAGTTTGGCATCTTTGAGGTCGGCACCACTCAAGTTGGCGTTGCTCAGGTTGGCACTACTTAAGTCTGCTCTAGTCAGTTCCGCTCGTACGAGTGATGCCTGACTCAACGTAGCGCCCGTTAAGTCAGCAAGTGTGAGATTGGCAACATTCAGAATAGCTTCGTGCAGGTTCGCGTTGGTCAGGTTTGCGCCACTGAGTTTTGCTACGTTCAGTTTCGCTTTGCTTAAGTTGGTGCCGCTTAAGTTGGCTCCGCTCAGATTTGCCACGCTCAAGTTCGCACCACTTAAATCAGCCCCACTGAGGTCAGCACCGCTCAGGTTGGCTTCGTTTAAGTTGACGCCAGCAAAGGTGCGTTCACCTGCTGCATATTTTTTTAGGACATCCTCAGCTTGCATTAATAGAGTTACCGTTGTGACGATCGCAGGTTGCTCCAAAGCCATCCCATGCACACATAGAAGTCTCTTAGTGTATCTATAAATGATTCAAGCGCTAGGGGCAACCAACGCTAGAATGCCCGCATTTCAAGTTAGAATGGCATAGCAGTATGAAGATTGGCATAGTTGGGTTGGGATTGATTGGTGGTTCGCTGGGTTTGGCGTTGCGATCGCACGGTCATACGGTTTTGGGCGTGAGTCGTCAGGCGCAAACGTGTCAGCGCGCGATCGCCCGTGGAGC
>DATNQS010000640.1:0-3493 GCA_036703925.1 Candidatus Sericytochromatia bacterium | reverse complement strand
GCCCAAAATGCCGTTCAGCGAACCATCTGCTGCCGTTTTCAACAGTTGATTGACTGCTTCAACCGTGGTAGGTCGATCAACTTCAAACACGCAATCGGTGAGGGAGGCATTGAGTAGCGGCACTCGCACTGCCAAACCATTGAGCTTGCCTTTGAGTTCGGGATAGATCAGCGCGATCGCGGTAGCTGAACCCGTGGTGGTAGGAATGAGCGAGAGGCTGGTTGCCCGTGCGCGACGCAAATCTTTGTGAGGTGCGTCTACGATCGTCTGCGTATTGGTGTTGTTGTGAATGGTGGTGATCACGCCATGCTTGATGCCCAGCCCTTCATGAATCACTTTCACCACTGGAGCGAGACAGTTGGTGGTGCAAGAGGCAGCAGTCAGCAGATGGTGTTTATCCGGTTCATAGAGATGGTCGTTGACCCCCATCACAATGTTTAACGCCTCTTGCTTCACAGGCGCTGCCACAATGACCTTCTGCACACCCCGCTTGAAGTACGGATCAAGGGTTTCAGGCGTGCGAAATTTGCCGGAGCATTCCAACACCAAATCAACGCCTAACTCGTCCCACGGCACCGCTCCAGGTTGGGCAAACTCACTGAAGCTGAGAGAGCGATCGTCAATGTGGACGCGATCGCCCTTTGCTGTCACTTCGGGTGCCCAACGCCCATGCACAGAATCAAATTTCAGCAGGTGAGCCGCCGTCTCAGCGCCCCCCTTCACTTCGTTAATGTGAACAAACTCCAACTCAGGCCAATCCCAGGCCGCTCGCAATGCCAGCCGCCCAATTCTGCCAAACCCGTTAATTGCAACACGCACTGTCATTTTTTCTCTCTTAGTCTTTCTTGGTTTCATTCGCGCTGAGTTGAAACACCGCTTGCTTGCGGAGTAACGCGGCGATCGTCACATTGGGCTGCGGCACACCCTCAAACACAGTACCCACCTTGCCCTTAGCAAACTGGACACGGGCAAGTCGGTAGCCTTCCTCTGGCAGTGGAATGGAACCTACAGAGGCAACCAGGTTGTTAGCATTCTTTAAGTAGAAATCGACAAAGGCGCGAACGTCTCGTTTGTCCTGGGCTGATTTGTAATTCACATAAATCAGTAAGGGACGTGAAAAAGGTTGGTAGGTGCCAATTTCCACGGCTGCACGGGAAGGCAGAACAGCACCCTTTCCACCATCAATCGCCACTGCTTTTAAGCGCTGTTGGTTGGCTTCGTAGTAAGAAAAGCCAAAGTAGCCGATCGCATTCAGATCACTCGCCACACCTTTGACGGTGTCATTGTCATCTTCACTGCCTGTATAGTCACTGCGGCTGGCTTTCGCTTTGCCGCTCGTAACTTCATTGAAATAGTCAAAGGTGCCCGAACGGCTGCCCGCGCCAAATAGAGCCAGCGGACGGTTGGGGAAGGACGCACGCACCTGCTTCCAGGTCTTAATCTTGCCCTGGGCGGCAGGTTCCCACATCTTTGTTAGTTCAGCAACGGTCAGGTTGTTTGTCCAATTATTTTTGGGGTTGACCGCGATCGTTAGCGCATCAAACGCTACAGGAAGTTCGATAAACCGCACGCCAGCTTTGTCGCAGGCGGCTACTTCCTCTAGCAAGATCGGGCGAGACGCACCGCTAATGTCGATTTCCCCCGCGCAAAAATTTTTGAAGCCGCTGCTCGTCCCAGAGAACTTCACCTCAATATTGGCGTTCTCACCGCTTGCCGTTTTGCGGAACTCTTTGGCTACCAGAGCGGTGGTTGGATAAACCGTGCTAGACCCATCAACTTGAATATCGGGTGCGGCGGGTGCCAGCCCAACCTTTTCTGGCTCGGTGGTCTTGCTGACGGGCTTGGCAGCATTGCTCTCTGATGGAGTCGGGCTATTAACCTGAGTCGTCTGGCTACAGGCAGTTAGAGGCACCACCGCAGCCAGACAAGAAACAAAGAAAATGCTTAATTTTGCTTTTGCTGATGTCGTGGTAGTAACCATAAATGTTGATGCTTTCCAGGCAAAAATGGTTTGAATAAAGTGATGAGCCGTCGACCCTGCTGCGATGGAGCGCTTGTTGCAGCCATCGATCGCGGGTTTTGCATAAAACGGGGTCGCCCACAAAAGTGGCATTGAACACACCAATCGTTAGCTCTGTAGACACAGGCAAAAGAACGGGCGATCACGTTGCACTTCACAACGGTTTGAGCGCGGTTTGAATCTCATGCCTCCATCATTTCAAATAAACTTGATTTGTCAAGTATATTTGAAACAATATATTTAAATATATTGATGCGTTGGACTGAGCTTGGGAGCAGAAATGTATGCGACGGCGCACCCATTGGTTAAACTAGAAGCACCAACCAGGATAGGCTCGACCCATGGCGAAAGGAAATAACGATACAGCCGCCCTGATCATTGCTTTTTTAGTCACTGCGGGACTGCTAGGCGGGGGATTCTGGTTCTTCAGCCGCAATTCTCCTCAACTTGGTGGAAAGTCTGGTGAAACGTTAGACCCAACGGCGCGATCGTCTGCAACGCCGCAGAATGCTGCCGACACGACGACCGCACCCAATTTAGATACATCGTTGCCGAACCCGACTGTGCTAACGATGGATGGCAGCGTCACGATGGTAGCCCTGATGAAGCAGCTTCAGATTGCCTACACGCAGGTCAATCCGTCTTTGCAAACAACCTACGGATTGCCGGATGGGAGACCCAACGGTACTAATACCGGGATTCGGAATCTTGTTGAGGGCAAGGCGTTAATTGCCGCTAGCTCTCGTCCCCTTAAGCCAGACGAATATCAAGCGGGGTTGCAAGGCATTCCCATTGCAAAGGATGCTCTGGCAGTTGTTGTAGGGATAGATAACCCTTACAAAGGTGAATTAACCAGCCAACAGCTCAAGCAGATTTTTCAAGGGAAAATTACTAACTGGTCGCAGTTGGGCGGGCCATCGCTACCTATCAAGGTAATCAATCGTTCACCTGACAGTGGCACCTACACGTTCTTCAAGGATGTTGTCTTGCTAGAGCAGGCGTTTGCACCCGATGGACCAAATTTCACCACTGCGAAACAAGATGAAACCACACCGTTGTTAAAACAGTTGGGTCAGAATGGGATTACGTACAGCACGGTGCAGCAGGTAGAAAAACAGCGAACAGTACGGATCGTGCCGATAGACGGTCTTTTGCCTACTGACCAAGCTGCTATCAAAGATGGCACCTACCCGATCGGTCGAGTGGTATATTTAGCCGTGCCAAAACAGACCAGTCCTGCTGTGAAGCAGTTTATCGACATGGTACGCTCTCCTCGTGGGCAGCAGGTTGTGCAACGAGTAGGCTTTTTGCCCCTGTGACGCCATTGGTTGCGATCGCACTTACAGATCAATCGCTTCAAATACAATTGGTGGGTTAAATCGCTGTTAAGCCAACCTATCAAGAAAAGTGAAGCAGTTGAATTGTTTAGCGATCGTCCTTACAAGCGCGCGCAGGCAAAATGGGGCTGAAGCG
>DATNQS010000639.1:0-8872 GCA_036703925.1 Candidatus Sericytochromatia bacterium | reverse complement strand
CGGCTACTGTACTCCTGGGCAAATTTGCGCCTCAGTTGCGCTCTTAGATGAAGTGAAACGCGGCTGTGCCAGCGCTATGACAGCAGATCTGACCGCTCCTCCCCAACTGACGAATCTTTCCGAGGCTGAAATCAAAGAGCGGTTGAGCGGTAATCTCTGTCGCTGTAGTGCTTATAACGGAATCGTCGCAGCCGTTCAGCAGGCAACGGGACAAACGCCACCGTCTCCTGCGGCAGCGATGTTAGTGCGTGAAGCAGGAGTCTCGGCATGAGAAACTTCTCCTATGTTCGCGCTACTTCGGTTAAAGAAGCCGTCCTGCAGGCATCGACTAACAGTAACTCAATGTTTATTGCGGGTGGCACGAATCTGGTCGATCGCATGAAGGTCTTTTTAGACGAACCTTCCCAACTGATCGATATCACTCGCCTGGAAATGACCCGCATTGAGCAGACGGGCAACGGTCTACGCCTTGGCGCACTGGTCAGCAACACTGCCGTTGCCGATCATCCCGAAGTCCGACGCAGCTATCCCATGCTGTCGCGTGCCATTCTGCTGGGAGCGTCTCAGCAAATTCGCAACGTAGCAACGACGGGCGGCAACCTGCTGCAACGGACTCGCTGCCCCTACTACTACGACACCGCTTTTAACTGCAATAAGCGAGAACCCGGATCAGGCTGTGCAGCCTTAACTGGCATTAACCGGATACACGCCCTGTTTGGAGCCAGTGATCAGTGTGTGGCAGTGCATCCCTCTGATATGTGCGTGCCTCTGGCAGCGCTAGATGCGATCGTTGAAGTGGAAGGTTCCAAAGGCAAGCGCCAAATTCCCTTTAACGACTTTCATCGACTCCCAGGTGAGACTCCGCAACGGGACACGAATCTGGAACCGGGAGAACTCATTACAGCGCTGATCTTACCCCCTGCCCCGTTTGCCAAAACGAGTGTTTATCTAAAGCTGCGCGATCGTGCCTCCTATGCTTTTGCGCTGGTTTCGGTCGCAGCGGCAGTGGAACTTGCAGATAACCGCATCAAAACAGCACGGCTGGCGATGGGTGGGATGGCGCACAAACCTTGGCGGTTTACGGAAGCGGAGTCATTCCTCACGGGCAAAGCTGCGAACACCGAAACGTTTCAGCAGGCAGCAGAGGTTGCCTTGCAGGGAGCTAAACCACTTGAATACAACGGCTTCAAAGTTGAATTAGCAAAGCGGGCGATTAGACGCGCCCTCACAGTTTCAGCCAAAGGAGGAGGGATCGCATGAGCAAGGTGATTGGTACAGCGGTCAACCGCAAAGACGGCTACGCAAAAGTTACAGGCACGGCAACCTACTCGGCAGAACACGACGTTCCGGGACTGGTGCATGGGGTTGTAGTCACGTCTACGATCGCCAAGGGACGGATCAAGGCGATCGACACCCGCGAGGCAGAAAAGGCTCCTGGCGTAATTGCTGTCTTCACGCCCAAAAATGCCCCCAAGGTATTCAAGCCCAGCAACAACTTCATGACCTCGAAAATCTACGAAGCCCGGTTGCCGCTCGCCGATGACCAGGTTCACTACGCGGGGCAAATTATCGGCTTAGTAGTTGCAGACACCTTTGAACGGGCAAGACACGGCGCACAACTGGTGAAGGTTGAGTACGATGCCCAGAAGCCCACGATCGAAGCTAAAAAAGCTGTCTTCAAAGAAGCGCCGCCTCAGATGGGTGAGGAGTTTAAGTTTGTGAAGGGAGATGTTGCCGCAGGTATGGCAGGTGCCGCGACCAAGATGGAGGCAACCTACACGACTTCGACTGAACTCCATGCGCCAATGGAACCCCACGCCATCATTGCCCACTGGCAGGGGGCAGATGCGCTTACGGTCTACGAACCTTCCCAGTTTGTTGCCCTGACCCAGCGCACATATGCTGAACTATTTGGGCTGCCATCGGAAAAGGTGCGCGTCATTATTCCTTACCTGGGGGGAGCCTTTGGTAGTAAAGCTTTTCCCTGGCCTCACGGGATTCTGACTGCTGCCGCTGCTCGTCAGATCAAGCGTCCTCTAAAAGTGGTTCTGAGCCGCAGACAGATGACTGCTAACACTGGACATCGCTCGGAAACGGAGCAAACCGTACGGCTGGCAGCAGGGGCGGATGGGATGCTGAGCGCGATCGCCCACGAAGTAAAATCCTGCACATCGCCTGTAGAGACCTTTACAGAGCCTTGTACCTCTGTCACTCCAGCTATGTACACCGCTCCCAATCTGCTGCTTAACCAAGAGCTAGCAGTGATGAACATTGGGACACCCACCTTCATGCGGGCACCAGGTGAGGCTCCGGGTATGTGGGCATTAGAGTCGGCGATGGATGAACTTGCCTGGGCGCTAAAGCTTGACCCGATCGAACTACGGCTCAAGAACGAAGCCAAGGAGCATCAGCGCAAGGGCTTGCCATTCTCCGCCAAGCATTTTGCTGACTGCCTCAAAGTTGGGGCAGAGCGCTTTGGCTGGAAGGACAGACCAGAGCCGCGATCGCTCACCCGCGACGGCAAACTCATCGGCTGGGGCATGGCAGCGTCTACGTTCCCTGGGTTCCGTGGCGCAACCTCTGCAAAAGTACGTTTGTTGCCCGATGGCAGCGCCCATGTTCTTACCTCTGGCAATGATATGGGCACGGGATCATATACAGTGGTTGCCATTACCGCTGCCGAAACCTTAGGCATTCCGGTTGAAAAGGTGCGGGTAGAGATGGGCGATTCGCAGTTGCCCAATGGTGGGCTGGCAGGTGGCTCCCAGATGACCGCATCCCTCGTCCCAACGGTGATGAAAGCCTGTCAGGAGATTCTCAAAAACGCCAACTGTACGACTGGAACCGAAGCCTGTGCAGCGCTCCAAAAAACGGGACGAGCGGCGATCGAAGCCTCTGCTTCTTCCGCTCCCGGCGACGAAACGAAAAAATGGGCGTTTCAGTCCTGGGGTGCCCACTTCTGTGAGGTTACTGTTGATGAAGCGATCGGACGACTGCGGGTAACGCGCTGGGTATCGGTGATGGATGTTGGGCGCATCATCAACACCAAAGCCGCCGCCAGTCAGGTGCGCGGTGGTGTGATTATGGGCATCGGGCAAGCTCTGATGGAAGAATGCCATTTTGACCCGAATACTGGGTATCCCGTTGTCTACGATCTGGCGACCTACCACTTCCCAGCCCATGCCGATACTCCTCGCATTGATGTTGCTTTTGTCGGCGAACCAGACCTGAACTTCAATCCGGCGGGTGTGCGTGGTGTCGGTGAGATCGGCATTACGGGTGTTTCGGCTGCTATTGCCAATGCGATTTACCACGCAACGGGCAAACGCCTCCGCAGTTTGCCACTCACTCCCGATAAGTTGATTGCGTAAACTTAGGCTGCTTTACACCCCTTCAAACCCTAGCTCTTGCCAATTTGAAGACATACAGAACTGCTGATGTCGGTTGGGTTTCGTAGACCCAGCCCAATCGGCATTTCTCAGTCAATTAACCGCTTGTTATGGAAAACGTCGATCGACCATCCGATCCAATCACATTAGTCATTTCAGAGGTGGTTGCACCAGATTGTATTCAAGCGTATGAAGCCTGGTCTAAAGGGTTTAATCAGTCGGCTCAACAATTTGAAGGCTTCCTGGGGGTGAATGTGATTCGTCCTCGTGATCATGCCTATCCTGAATACGTGGTGATTGTGACGTTTGATAGCTACGCCCATTTCAGAGCTTGGCGAACCTCCCCGATCTTCCAGCAGTGGTTTGAGAAGGGTCGTGATTTGGTGGTCGATCGCTCACAGCAACAGTTTGGTGGTGTTGAAATGTGGTTTTCGTCGCTATCGCCAAAGGCTGCCAACACACTGCCCCAGCCAGCTTATTACAAGAATGTTGTTCTCGGCATCCTGGCGGTTTATCCACTCATTTTGCTTGCAGATGTACTGCTAGGACAATTGTTGAAACCATTGCCTCACTGGTTGGGTTTATTTATATCAGTCACCTTTGTGTCTGCATTATTAACCTACCCGGTGATGCCCTGGCTGACTTGGCTGCTGGACTTCTGGCTTTACCCAGCTTCATCTCGCAGCGCAAGCAAGCATTAGAGAACGTTTATTTCTCATCAATGGAATGAAAGAATTACAAGCGATCCTCCAGGCATTTGAACAGAGTAAGCGTTCTGGTCAACGATCGGCGATCGTCACCGTTGTCAAAACAATGGGTTCTGTCTACCGCAGACCAGGCGCACGGATGTTGCTAACCGAAGCGGGTCAAATGGTCGGAGCCATTAGCGGCGGCTGTCTAGAAAGTGATGTGTTCGAACGGGCAAAACCACTATTGCTTCAAGCCTCCAAGCCAATCACTGTGCAATACGATACCACTGCCAGTAATGATTTAATTTGGGGTTTGGGCATGGGCTGTAATGGTTCTGTCCAAGTGCTGCTTGAGTCGCTGCATACAGAATCTGCCAAAAGCCAACTTGCATTGATTGCAGACTGTTTTCAGCAAAAAGAACCAGTCGCGATCGCCACCATCTTCCACATCGAAGGAAACGTAGCTGCTCAAATTGGCGATCGGTTATGCCTGAAATCTGATGGTACAGTTGTCAATCGTTTTGCGGATCATCAACTGACAATGGCTTTATTGCAGGATACCGCTCGGGTACTTGCAGAAGGGAAAACCAAAGTCGTTTCCTATAAGTTGGATAATGGTTTGGTGGAAGTACTGATTGAAGTCATTCAGCCACCGACACCACTGCTAATCTTTGGGGCAGGATATGATGCCATTCCATTGGTGCAATTGGCAAAGCAGCTTGGCTGGTACGTCACAATCATTGATCATCGAGCGACGTATGCAACTCGCGATCGTTTCCCACAAGCAGATGAAGTCATGGTTTGCAGTCCAAATGAGCTTGAAGCGAACCTCACGCTGACCGCACGCGCGATCGCGGTTGTGATGACGCATCATTATTTGCATGATCAAGCCTTATTGCGATCGCTCTTACCCTTGCCTCTTCAATATTTAGGAGTACTGGGACCAAAACAGCGCACGCAGAAATTGCTGGAGGACTTACGCCTCGAAGGGTTTGCTCCCACTAACGCTCAACGGCAACGCCTTTATCATCCAGTTGGGCTTGATCTTGGTGCTGAAACCCCTGAGGAAATTGCGTTGGCGATCGTAGCAGAAATTCAAGCTGTTTTGACTAACCGTACTGGTGGACTGCTGAGAGACCGTAACGCTCCCATCCACGACCCCCATCCAGAGCGCCTATGTCTACCATCGGCTTGATGATTCTGGCAGCAGGCGCGTCTACCCGCATGGGAACGCCTAAGCAATTATTGCCGTTTCAGGGGCGCAGCCTGTTGCGCCACATGGCTGAAGAAGCGATCGACTCGTGCTGTCATCCGGTTGTGATTGTCTTGGGTTCACAAGCCGAACGCATGAAGTTAGAAGTTGATGAACTTGCCCTGCATAGCGTGGAGAATCACCAGTGGGCAGAAGGGATGGGTACTTCAATTCCTGCTGGCATGACAGCACTCACAGCCATTAACCCGGCTTTGAAGGCAGTCGTCATTGTTTTGTGTGATCAACCGTTTGTTTCCGCTTCGTTAATCGATCAATTAGTTGAGTCATATCGATCGACGCAACGCCCCATTATTGCGTCTGCCTACGCAAACACTCTCGGTGTGCCCGCCCTGTTCGATCGATCTCTCTTTACAGAATTAATGAGGATGAATGCAAACGTCGGTGCTAAGTACTTAATCAAACAGCACGCTGAAAAAGTTTTTCAGGTTTCCTTCCCAAAGGGAGCTATTGATTTAGATACGCCTGCACAGTATCAACAGTTGCTAAAAGACACGACTGTTACGTTGAGCAGCAGGTTTGAACGTCATAACCGATCGCAGGTTCGGTGAGCCTTAGAAGTGACTGAAGCGCGTAGGCACCACACTGAAATCGCCGAACCGCTCTGGCAAGTCTCGCCAGGGGATACCGGCGCGATAGCGGTACAGCACTGCTTCCACAAACAGCCGATTGTCTTTGGCCGTCACACCCACAGACCCGGCTCGTCCCGTCAGCAGGTCTTGAAGGCGCTCCCACTGGTCAGCGCTCAACGCGTAACGTCGAGTCGTCATGGTCGTTCTGGTCAATTATCGAAGGTACACCACTTTCTAGCTTATCTAATTGATGACACGCACTAGTCTTTTAAGATGGAGCTGTTAGAAAATGATGCAGGCTTAAGGTCGCAAAAATAGCTCAGTGATAAGGTGGGAAAACCTAAACCCTTGCGCCTCACCTTTCTATCTAATGCTAAATTTGTAATCTACTGAGTTTCCATCCAAGCCAAACATTTTTGCATTTGCTCTGCCATAGTTGGACGATCGCCATGATAGCGACGACCATGTCCTGGCAGCACCCACTCAAACGAATAACCTGCCAGCCGTTTCATCGATTGGGTAAGCTCTGTCCAGGAATACCAGCAGGCTCTACGAAACGCATACAGGTGATGCAGGTCAGCTGACCAAGCAAGGTGATCTCCGGTAAACAAAATCGTGTTGTTATAAAGTAATACTGTATGCCCTTTGGTGTGACCGGGAACAGGAATGATCAACAGATCAGGTTCTAGCCAAAAAGACTCTAAACCTGATAGTTGAATTTCAACATTCTGGGTGGAATGGTTAATTTCGTCCTGGTGGAGAATGCGATCGCAACCAAAGTGCTGATGAAATTTCTGGTGATCTGCCACGTCATCTCGGTGAGTCAAATAAAGATAACGAATGCCGCCCATCGCCTCCAACCGTTTCACTAGCGGGGGTGCAAAGCGAGGTGAATCAACCAGCACATTCCCTTCGGGTCGTTGAATCAAATAGCTAGCAGCTCCATAGGAATTTTCGGCGTGATAACCGCAGTGATACACGGTTTCTGTAATAGGGATCGGCAAGCTGTGGTGAACTTGCTTCATGTCTTGCGGCTTTTCAACTGTACCAATGGATGCCGTTGGGCAAGCCAACAATGCTTGCATTGCCCGCAGACGTTCTGCTGCGCTAATTGGTTGATGGTGCACAGCAGATTGATCACCTGCCGCATGAAACGTTTCTGGAGCCATCCATCGACAGGTATCACAGTCAATGCAAGTGGAATCAACGTAGAAGTCACCACTCACATTTTCGGAGCGGCGTTGAATGAGGTGTGCCATAAAACAAAGTGTAGTGAGACTTACCTCCAAGCTACACATCTACGCTCATTTTGTGGCAAGACTTCTCGAGTGAACACTTTTTATCCACTTTTAGCATCATGACAGTCTAAAATGCGGCTACTTAGTGGAGAACAAACTAGTCGAGTCATACAACTTTGTATTGTTTTCTAGTTACTTGTGCTGCGCTAATGTCAGTTTACTAAATTAAGAGGATTTGTAATGGTGGACTATTCTCAGGCGGTCAAATGTGCCCTTCTTTCGCAGGAGGTCTATCAGGATTTCTCTCAGCTTCAATTTAGTGAATTTCCTAGCCTGACTCCAGACTTGCTTGACCAAACGAATACTGATACGCAATGCGCGCTCTTGGCAGATGTTACAGGCTCTGCCATCTACATCGTTTTCCGTGGCAGTGAAAAGCGCCTGGACTGGAGCACTAACTTTAACTTTGAGCAAGAAATGGTTGAGTTTCAGCAAGCCGTCGTTCAAGAACAGATTGTGCAGGAGCGGGAGCAAGTTTACCCCTATCAAGGTGAAAGCCAAGCTGGTGCAAAAATGCACCGGGGGTTTGTCGCAGCCTATCTGTCAGTCCGAGAGCAAATTCACAACTATTTGAGGAGCCATGCTGCGGCAAGCGTAACAGTTACAGGTCATAGTTTGGGTGGAGCCTTGGCAACCCTATGTGCCGTTGATGTGCAGTACAACTTTTCAAGTCAGTTTGCGATCGACATCTACACTTTTGGTGCTCCCAGGGTTGGTAATCAGGGGTTTAGAGAGTCCTTCAACCGTCGTGTTCCCGCTAGTTATCGCTTTGTTTTCGGCATGGATCTGGTGCCTGCTTTGCCAAGACCCTGGCAAGGCTATAGTCATGTGGATCAAGAATATAGATTTGGTCCTCGCTTTAGTCTGAAATTTTTCTCCCAGCGGTTTGAAGACCATAAGATTGCAAACTATATTGCCGCTCTGAAAACACTGGCAGCAACGCAGAGCAGGTGATTGAAGCGATTTAGCGTTGGAGTGGCACAGGCTGGCGTTCCGATGCAATTCGCTACACTTAACTGAATCTTTGGGGTAAGCCACTGGTTTCACCAGTGCGACTCGACTAGCTTTGAGCGCTGCGGCAGTAAAGTAACTCCCACGGTGGCTTGATGAAGCACAGCCGTAGGAGGAATAGCATGTCCCAACTGTACCAAAGCCTGTCTCATTCCAAGTGGGATTGTAAATAGCATGTCGTGTTGGTACCCAAGTTTCGACGTAAAACAATGTTTCATGAAATTCGGCAATATCTTGATCCGGTGTGCCACGAAGGGGCTCGTCAAAAAGAATGGCGGATTGTCGAAGGTCATCTACCGCCCGCCCACGTCCATAGGTGCATTGAAATGCCGCCCAAATAGGCGGTGTCGTCGCTCATCGGCTTTCTGAAAGGCAAAAGTGCGTACGCCTTTGGCGGAGCGAAGCTCGATGCGATTGCACGCAGTTTAAGGGTAAACAGCGCCATTTCAACGGTGAGAATTTCTGGGCACGGGGCTATGCCGTTTCGACGGTTGGCTTTGAACTATAGCTATTGCCAGGACAATTAGGACATAGACTAAGAGATATGCTGACTCTAGGAGCCACACTGGGTTTATGGCACAAGCCTACAGTTATGACTTGCGACAAAAGGTGATCAACGCCATTCAGTTAGACGGTCTGAAGA
>DATNQS010000638.1:0-1893 GCA_036703925.1 Candidatus Sericytochromatia bacterium | reverse complement strand
TCAACACTGGTTCCGTCAAGAGATAAGCTTTGCCAAACGGTTTAACCAGGTGAGTCGTTTCTAACAAAGGAGTGATGTCAACAGCAGACGATGAAACTTCCACGGCAACTCTAAAAAGAAAAGGAATTGGCTTTCATTTTCTTTTCATTATCTTCAACTTAGCGCTAAAGGTCAATGTTGCTAATGGGTTCGATGCCAACCTCACGCTCGAAGCGAAGCTGCTCCAGACTGCGATCGCCGTAGACACCTTCAATCTGCTCGCGGCAGCAGGCGATCGCAAAGTCATTCAGTTCCGTTGGCTCCACCCCAAACAGATCTTGAAAAACGTCTGGTTCGACACGACAAAAGCGGGGGCGATCGTCATAAATGCTGCATTCGCGGGTGGCTTTGTCAAAGTGAATACACCAGCCATCATCGCCAAGCATGCTCAGGTAAAGCGCCAGTTCTGCGGGCAAAAGGTAGTCTTCTAAATCGGGTCGATCGGTTGGGTCCAGGTGGCAACAGGCACCACACTGCTTTACACAACGCCAGGTTGGCATGAGAGTGAGGGGTAAGGGGAGAAGAGTGAGGAGGGCTTGTGTATCTAAAAAATGGCTAGAAGTAAGGTTTTGCCTCCCTCTGTTTATGTTAGAACGTTTTGAGATTGGCACGTTTTGGGGACGGAGTTAAGGCTAACGATTAACGACTCAATCTATCCCCATGGTCCTTTGTCGAGCTTAACGGTTCAAACGCCTGAAGCTGCACTCATTCAAGCTTGATTGCTGGTTTAACTTTTGTTAACTTTCTTAGAACTGGCGTAAGCAGCCAGATAAGATCTGGTTGTTGCGGAAAAGTTACGTCCGCGCCTCGAGTTTATCTTAATGACTGATAGGGAGTAAGGACATGGAATCGATCATTCAGCTTGCGATGTTAGCCGCGGTCGTTATCGCTGGTCCTATTGTGATTTTTCTGTTGGCAGCCAGTGGTGGCGATCTCTAGAGCAACAGCTTTTTTTCTGCAAGTACCAGCCTTTTGACTGCACACGTTGCAAATGAGTCGTGTCGGTTGCTTTAACGCTGTACTTGCCTGAACGTTTTTTCGGATATGAGAGAGTAGTGACTAGCCCGATTTACGTCGGGCTTTTTTATTGAGAGTTTTTTGGGTGTAGTGCAGCTTGATCAAGTGTCTGGATGAAGGTTCGTAGTGCTTGAGTGTAACGCTCTCCAGCAATTTGCTCGACATCGTTATGGTCTGCACCGTCCACCGTTAGGAATGTCTTGGGCTGATGGGCACGATCGAAGAGTGCTTGCCCATGCTGAAACGGAATTATGCGATCGCGAGTGCCGTGAATGAAAAGCACAGGACAAGGAACAGCACCAATTTTGTTGATATTAGGGAATTTATCAAAGGGAAAAAGAGGAATGTGAGTAATGACCCGAAAGACACTTGTGAAGCCACTTTCAACCACTAACCCAGCCACAGGCTGACGGGTCGCCAAATCAATGCTAGGACCACTACCCACCGATCGCCCATAGGCAATGATGCGGTTTGGTGGCTGCTTTAGCGTTGTCGTCAGGTAGCGGTAAGCAGCGTCAATATCCTGATAAGCAGCCTGCTCGGAGGCACTGCCCTGGCTGGTGCCGTAGCCCCGGTAGTCGTAGGCAAAAACATTCACGCCGATCGCCTGGATCTGCGACAGACGCGGACGAACATCCCCCAGGTCTTCGGCATTACCGTGACTGTAAAGGATAGTGTAGGTTGCCTTAGGGTGAGGCAGATAGACGGCAGAGATTTGTAGATTAGGGGCGCTAGCAAGCTTGAGAATCGTTCGATCGTCCTGATAGCTCGAAGGCTGCGGTTGAAAGATCTGGCGATCGGCAAAGAAGAAGGCGTAAGCACCAATTGCCAGGTAAA
>DATNQS010000637.1:0-3776 GCA_036703925.1 Candidatus Sericytochromatia bacterium | reverse complement strand
CCAGGAATGAGTCCAGATCCCGCTTGATTATGGTCGTTAAGCTCACTCATTCAGTCTCTAACCTGTACCTTGTTACTAGAAACGCGATCGCCGCTCCGTCTGTTACTTTAGTTTACGCACTAACGCCCATCCAGCAGCGCCCAAAACTCAAAGGTTTCCTACCCTCATGACTTTAATCTTGACCAATGACGACGGTGTAGACGCACCTGGAATCCAATCGCTGCTCCAAGCTGTTAGTCAAATTGATGACAAAACAATCATTGTGGCACCCCAATTGCCCCACTCAGGCTGTGGGCATCAAGTAACGACGACGACGCCTATTCACGTGCAGCGGCGATCGACGGTTGAATATGCTGTTAACGGTACTCCGGCAGACTGTACCCGCCTTGCCCTTAACCATTTGGCTCCCGATACTCGTTGGGTGCTCTCTGGTATCAACGCAGGCGGCAACTTGGGGGCAGATGTCTACATTTCTGGTACAGTGGCGGCTGTGCGCGAAGCAGCGCTGTATCGCATTCCTGGCGTTGCACTGTCACACTATCGTCAGGGCAGACGGGCGATCGATTGGAACCTGGCTGCCCACCTAACGACTCAGGTTCTACTCACCCTTTTTTCCCGTGCTTGGGAACCTGGAACGTTTTGGAACGTCAACTTGCCACATCTAGAGATGACGGCAGCGATGCCAGAAATGGTTTTTTGCCAGCCTTGTACGCAGCCGTTGCCCGGAAACTATCGCATTGAAGGTGATTACTTTCAGTACGCTGGAGAGTACGCTAAACGGCGGCGGGATGCGGGGAGTGATGTTGATGTCTGCTTCTCTGGTCGCATCGCCATTACTCAAATCACACTTTAAGTGGCTTTTTGCTGCCCCTAGACAGTCTCTCCGCTGTCTGCATGAACGACTGTCTCTACTTTGATGGCAGTAGGCTTGACGGGTCAAAAGCCTGGTACATAACTTTATTCATTCCATTGCGCCTCCGTCATCGGCTTTCTAGCATCTTTAAAGAAACTTTATTTTATTAAGTGAGCGAAGCTAATTCACTTTTTGCCAGAAAGGAGATCCCATCAAATATTTTGCCAAATAGCAATCGTTAAAAACATTTTCTTTACGTTGATTACCGATTTAATCGTGTTAGCAAGGTGTCGAGTTCTACCATGATTCTGATTCGTGAAATTGTCGAACATGCTTTTACAACCGGATGCCTGACGGTCGAAGCAGAAGAGCAACTGCGGCAACTTCTGCGGAAAAAGTATGATGCCAATGACTTAAAAGCGTTTATGCGGTTGCAACAGGCAGCGATGTCTGGTTCAGTTCGGCAAGAATCACGCGAACGGGCATTGTACGAGTGTGCCATCTCTAAGCGCGCTGCGTCTGATCGCGCCATCTTAAGCTGTGCGCTGGCAGACAGCACGACCGCCACTCGTAGCAGGGCATAACGACGCAAAAAGCGAGGCGCTATCATAACGCCTCGACTCAATTTGCTTTAACTAACGTGCTTTGATGACCGATACCGCCGTCAGCAGCTTACGACGCAATGACAGCCGTACGTCGACCGCGAGGGGCTGCCTCTCGTACAGGGGTCTCATTCGGTGTTTGAAGCAGAAACACCAGCAACGGATTGCTTTGTAGATCCCGACGCATCATCCGTTGAATCTCACGTTCAATCTGCGTTTGCAGCCCAACCCAATCAATTTCAAGCTGTCCATCAGTGCCAACAGGACGGGCAAATTCTTGCCAGCGATCGCGCAAGACGCCATTAATCGCTGTTTCAACCGCTGTTTGCAGTTTCGGTCGCTCTAACGATGTCACCACACCGCTTAAATGTACCTGTGGTTTTGCAATCACTGTACCAGCCCAATCGATCGCGGTAGCCACTGTAACAATGCCATCACCGGCAAGCTGCTGACGTTCGCGTAACACTTTATTGTTGACCACGCCAGAGCGCGACGTATCAACGAGTTCAATACCGGATGGCACTTTGCCTGCTACGCGCATTGTGGTTTCAGTGAGTTCAACCACATCGCCGTTGTCAATAATCACCATATTCTCAGCCGGTACACCAACGCTTTGAGCCGTCTGAGAATGCTTGACAAGCATCCGATGTTCCCCATGCACGGGCAAAAAGAACTTGGGTCGGGTTAAGCCCAGCATGAGCTTTTGGTCTTCCTGGCAACCGTGCCCAGACACGTGGATACCATGTTCCTTACCGTAGATCACCTTGGCACCCTTCATCATCAGCTTGTCGATCGTGTTAACAACTGCGATCGTGTTTCCAGGAATCGGGTTTGCCGAAAAGACGACGGTATCGCCTTCACGAATTTTGACCTGACGATGCTCACCGTTGGCAATGCGAGTCA
The DNA here is from genome assembly GCA_036703925.1 of Candidatus Sericytochromatia bacterium. Lineage (GTDB taxonomy): Bacteria > Cyanobacteriota > Cyanobacteriia > Leptolyngbyales > Leptolyngbyaceae > Stenomitos. The sequence goes on along the minus strand of DATNQS010000637.1, from coordinate 1,418 downwards.
TCGCTGACATTGGTTCACCTTGTGAGCCAGTAGTGAGGATCAACACATGCTCATCGGATAGCTTTTGGAGCACGTGCAGGGGTTGAAATAGGCTGTCTTCGCACTTGATATAGCCCAAAGTACGAGCATGAGCGATAAGATTGAGCATTGATCGCCCAACGACTGACACCACGCGCCCGTTCTTTTTCGCCAGTTCCAGGATGATATTGATGCGATGGACAGACGAGGCAAACGTCGTGACCAACAAACGTCCCTGCGCCTGAGAGAAGGCGCGATCGAGACCCGGAATGACCGCCCGTTCAGAGGGTGTGCTGCCTGAAACTTCCGAATTAGTCGAGTCACTAATCAGACATTGAACGCCTTTTTCGCCGTATTCTGCCAGCCGCTGAAAGTCAAAATACTCACCATCAACGGGTGTGTGATCAACCTTAAAGTCGCCTGTATGAATAACCACACCGACTGGGGTGCGAATTGCAACGGTAAAGCTATCGGCCATTGAGTGGGTGTTGCGAATGAATTCCACAAAAAACGATTTGCCTAGGCGCACTACGTCACGTGGACCAACCGTTCGCAATTCCGTTCGTTTTGCAACACCTGCTTCATTCAGTTTGTCCTTCAGTAGGGACATGGCTAAACGAGGACCATAGATGATAGGAATGTCGAATTGTTTGAGATGAAACGCGATACCGCCAATATGGTCTTCATGACCATGCGTGACAATCATGCCCTTAATTTTGTGGCGGTTCTCTCGCAGATAGGTCATGTCTGGCAGAACAATATTGACCCCGTGCATGCCGTCTGTTGGAAAGGCAAGACCAGCATCGAGCAAAATGATTTCATCATCGATCTCAAAAACACAGGTGTTCTTGCCGATCTCATGCAGTCCACCAAGGGGAATAATTTTCAGCGCAGGTGAAGAGTTCTTTTGGGTCATTGGCATCCTTAATTGAAGTGTAAAGCGTAAAAAATGAGCAGTTGAGAGCAGTTAAAACGATTGCAGCCAGCGACCTGGATCAATAACGGTGCTTAAGAATAAATATTCTTGATAAACGCTTTAATCAGACCGTTCCGAAGGATTGAGTGTGGCGTTGGTCTGCCCAAACTAGCGCCAGTCATTCAAACGTCTTTGGTGGTAAAAGCCGTTGGTGCAGGTAGTGAACTATTTAGTTGTCGAGAAACTTTGTGGCGCTGCTAGTGCCTAAATGAGAGCTAACTCTGCCATCACTGAGGCTAGCGTCTCAGTCAATTCGGTGGTGGAATCAACGAGCGGGAGGCGGGTAGAACCCACTTGCCAACCTTGTAGCCTAAGCGCTGCTTTGACAGGAATTGGGTTGGCTGTGACAAACAAGGCTTTGAACAACGGGAGAAGCTCTAGGTGAATCCTAGTGGCGATCGCATGCTGACCCGTCTCAAAAGCC
>DATNQS010000636.1:0-2966 GCA_036703925.1 Candidatus Sericytochromatia bacterium | reverse complement strand
AAAATTTCGTACGATCGCCGTCGGTTTGATCAAGCCGCCATCCTGCGCTTACTGGGGCACCTCCAAACCTTGCTGACTAGCATGATTACGAACCCAGAGCAGTCTTTAGCAGAGTTGCCGCTGGTAACAGAAGCCGAACGGCACCAACTGCTGGTGGAATGGAACAATACAGCAGCCGACTATGCTCAAGCAACCTGTTTGCATGAACTCTTTGAAGCCCAGGTAAAGCGTAACCCTGACGCGATCGCGGTGGTTTACGAAGCGCAACAGCTTACCTATGGCGAGGTCAACCATCAGGCAAACCAACTCGCCCATCACCTGAAAGCGCTAGGTGTGCGTCCGGGCACCTTTGTCGGCGTTTACTTAAATCGTGGCTTAGAGATGATTCCTACGCTGCTGGGCATTCTCAAAGCTGGCGGAGCCTACGTTCCGCTGGAACCAACCTTTCCTCAAGCACGCGTGCAGTGGGTTCTCGACTCCTTAGACGTGCGCTGGGTTGTGACGCAGCCGTTGCATCGATCGACCTTTGAAACGCTTCAAACGCAACTGCCAAGGCTAGAGCATTTGATCTGCTGCGACGCAGTGGCGATCGAAACGAGCGATCAAGACTATGATCAAACACGAACTGGGCTAAAGGTTTGGCAACAGTCCCACCTATGCCAGCAGCCAACAGCAAACCTACCCAAGCAGGGCAGTGCTGATGATACTGCCTATGTGATTTTTACCTCTGGCTCTACAGGCACACCGAAAGGAGTAGTCGTCCGGCATCAGCCTGTCATCAACTTAATCGAGTGGGTTAACCGCAGTTTTAACGTCACTGCGACCGATCGCGTGTTGTTCATCACCTCGCTTTGCTTTGACCTGTCTGTGTATGACATCTTTGGGCTACTGGCAGCAGGTGGATCGATTCGAGTGGTGTCTAACGACGATGTACGCGATCCAGCGGCGCTGGTGCAGATTCTGTACCACGAGCCTATTACCTTTTGGGATTCGGCACCACCTGCCTTGCAACAGCTTGTGCCTTTTTTCTCTACCCTGAAGGACGAGCGATCGCAGCTACGGCTGGTCTTTATGAGTGGCGATTGGATTCCAGTCACGCTGCCTGATGCGCTCAAAGCAACGTTTCCTGGTGTAGAGGTGATTTCGCTGGGTGGAGCGACCGAGGCAACGGTCTGGTCGAACTTTTACCGCATTAACGACATTGATCCAAGTTGGACTAGCATTCCCTACGGCAAGCCCATCCAGAACGCCCAATATTATGTGCTGGATGCTCGCCTGCAACCCTGCCCGATCGGAGTAACGGGCGAACTCTACATTGGTGGCGATTGTCTGGCATCCGGCTACACCGATCCGGTTAAAACGGCAGAGCGGTTTATCCCACATCCGTTTCATCCCTCACCGCAGGCACGGCTGTACCGAACAGGCGATTTAGCGCGCTTTTTTCCCGATGGCAACATTGAGTTTTTGGGCCGCATTGATCATCAGGTGAAGATCCGTGGCTTTCGGATTGAACTGGGCGAAATTGAAGCGGTACTGGCTCAAAACGCAGCCATCCGAGTGTCAGTTGTGATGGCACGGGACGATCAACCCGGTGAAAAGCGTCTGGTTGCTTACGTCGTACCACGCCAGCAGCCAGCACCCACGACCGCTGAACTGCGCCAGTCCCTCAAGGAAAAACTGCCGGATTACATGCTGCCATCCGCGTTCGTCTTGCTGAAAGAGCTACCCGTCACGGCAAACGGCAAGCTCGATCGCACAGCGTTACCGGCTCCCGAAAGTGTTTTTGCAGGCGATCGACGGGCTTCGCCGTCTATGGCAACGCGCGAGGGTGAGCCGGATATGGCAATTTCGTTTGTAGCGCCGAGAGATGAGCTAGAGCGTCAGTTAACCACAATCTGGGAAGATGTTTTACGCATCAAGCCGATCGGCATTCACGATCACTTCTTTGAACTGGGCGGTCATTCAATGTCAGCCGTGCGCGTCTGGACGCAGATCGAAAAAACACTTGGCAAACGTCTGCCGTTGTCAACGCTCTTTCAGGCACCTACGATCGAAGCTCTGGCAAACTGTCTCCGTCCAGACTTAGCACCATCCACATCCAGTGCAACTCAAGTTGGTGCAGCCCAAGTTGGTGTAGCACCATCAGACTCACCACCAAGCCCTACCACTCCTTCCCTAGTCGTCATTCAGCCTGGTCAACCAGCAAGCGGTAAACCACCGTTATTCTGTATTCATGTTCTAGGTAGGGGGCTGAAGTATTACCTCCCGCTGGTACGCCATCTTGACCCAGAACAACCTGTGTATGGCTTGGCGGTTCATATGGCTGGAGAAGCGATCGCCATCGATCGTGTTGAAGCTCTGGCAGCACACTACAACCGGCAAATGCGGGCGCTACAGCCTCAGGGTCCCTACTTACTGGTGGGAGTTTCCTTTGGTGGCTTGGTGGCGTATGAGATGGCACAGCAACTCACGGCACAAGGGCAACAAATTGCCTTCCTAGGTTTAATGGATACGTACCCGTCGATCGACAACCAGCCTCTTCTAAGGCACCTGGTGAACGAGCGAGCGACCAAGCACTGGCACAAAATCAAGCAGTCTGGTGTTGCTTACCTGCTGAAAATGGTCAAAGCACAAGTTCACTGGCGTACTCACGATCTGTTGGAGGCACTATGGCACGGGTATTGTCATGCTAGCACTGCCTTCTGCCACCTTACTAGCTTGCCGCTACCCGACAAAATCACGGATTTCAACTACGAGCAAGAAAACCAGCGCATTGCGAATCGTTACTGGATCCGCAGCTATGGCGGTCATGTAGCGTTGTTTAAGGCAACTGAGCGCCTGAACGTGCCTCACACCCTGATTGACAATGAATTGAGCTGGCGGCAGTTAGTAAAAGAGGGTTTAGACGTGCATCATATCCCCGGTGATCATCTGGGGATCTTGAAGGAACCCTATGTGCAAAAGCT
>DATNQS010000635.1:0-2917 GCA_036703925.1 Candidatus Sericytochromatia bacterium | reverse complement strand
GATCGACTCCTCACGCCCTATGGACTCCGCACGTTAGACCCAGCCGATCCTGCGTATTGCGGCACGTGTGACGGCACCCCTGACCAGCGCGATCGCGCCTACCATCAGGGCACCGTCTGGAGCTGGCTCCTTGGTCCCTTTAGCCGTGCCTGGAGCCGCTTTTGCACCACAGAAGGAGAGCCACTACCGCTTGATTTACAGCCACTGTTAACTCACTTTCAGCACGAAGGCTGCTTTGATGCGATCGCTGAAATTTTTGATGGTGATACACCCCATCAGCCGCGCGGCGCGATTGCCAGTGCCAGCGCGATCGCTGAACTGCTGCGCCAATGGGAGGAGTTGGCATAGGAAGCAAGGATAGGCAGGAGAAACAGAGGGGGCAGGAGATTCAAGTTCCGTGGAAATTTTCTTAGCAACACTTTGCAAAGAGCAAGAAGTGTCTGTGTCGCTTTAGTGTTCTGAAAGGTAGGCAGTGTCCCAAAGGTAGGCGATCGTTTGAGCTTACCGCTGCTCTCTCTGCTCCCATTGCTCTCAAACCCTGCCTCTTATGCCTATGGCAAAAAGAACTGTAAAAGGGTGGCAAATGCGCTGAGTAGGTTGATACCAAAGCCATTTCCTTTTTTGGGTTTGGCTGGGGGAGTTTCTAATTCTTTAATCGACTGTTGAATGCCCTGTGCCGTTTTAGTGTCGCCCCTGGCGGTGAATAATTTGTCTGCCTGTTTAAGGTCAGCGATCGCCCCTGTGCGATCGCTAGTTTGGAGCCGAGCCAAGCCTCGCCCCAGGTATGCCTGAGCAAAATCTGGCTGCCGCGCTAGCGCCTGGTTAAAATTCTCAATGGCTGACGCATAGCTTTTCTGTTCGCCATGAGCGACCGCCCACTTGTAAAAGTCCTCTGCCTTGCCAATCTCAGCGGGCAGACCGATCGTTCCCTGCAACATTGCTTGCTCCAGATTCGCTCCTGCAACGGTCGCGTTGGTCATGTAAGCATGGCGCAGGTCAACCGCATTTAGGTTTGCGCCATCAAGCTTTGCCTCGGTCAAATTGGCACCTGACAAACTGGCACCGACTAAAATTGCGCCACGCAAATCGGCTCCCTGCAAATTTGCTCGACTCAGATTTGCCCGAGTCAAGTCTGCCTGACTCAAATCAGCACCACGCAGATCGGCGTACACCAAGCCAGCATTGCGTAATTCACAGCCAGAGCATTGCCTGGTTGCCAGCAGCTTTTGCGTATGCTCCAGGTTTTCTGCCCACGCAGGCACCGCCATACTAGCCGTCAGAAAAGCTGTGAAGCCCACAGGGATTGCTGTTTTGATTGGCAGTTTGAAACTCATGGCGATCGACTAAAAAAGATTTGCAGCAGTGTCTCACTATTTAACTCTAAGTTCACGCTGACAGCACACCAACTTCAAAAATTCAAGCGATTTTTGCACCTTTATATAGATAAGAATAGATAAAGACACACAAGCACGGACATCCAGCATAAAGTCCGACCCATTTGCCTGATTAAGCAACGGTCAAAGGTCTTCGGCGATGCTAAGTAGGAGGGCTAAATTAAGCACTACTTAGAGACTGGGTTTCGACGGCGCTCAACCCGCCGCCACAAAGGACTAAGAGCATTGAGACTTCGGCGTGAACTCAGTCGAACACGAAGTCTCAATGCATCTTTCCAATAATTACGCCCAGCTACTTAAGTGAATAGGTAGTGGACAAAGAAACTGGTAAAACCAGCGACATTTCGCTTTGAATCTCTAGGCATCCTGCTGTGTATTCAGATCAGCCATCAAGAGATTGATGCGTTCTGCAACATCAGCCCGTCCATCAGGATCAGATCCGTGTAAAAAGATATCTAGAATAAACCAGCGACAAAGGTCAGGATTTGTGTTCACTAAGCTGAGAATCACCCCGTTGAGCACTTCTGTTGTCAAATGGTCAGGAAGGCGCTTCAATTCATCTCGAATCACTAAGGCGTTGTCAAGCTCTTGAGTCTGATACGCGCTAGCAACAGCCTTAACAACCACCTCAATCAGCTCGTTTAGATTTGGCTTGACATCATCCATACTACTGGTCAAAGGTTCTAGCCGCTTGCTAAAGATTAAATCGGTCGGCTGCGATCGCACTCCGGGCAATACCAGTTGCTCTAGTCGTCTCGATCGCCTAATCGTAAGAGGGTTTACAGGGAGTGTATGTATTTATTGCGTCCCAGCTACTTAATTAGCATCTATCTTAGGAAAGACAGCCTAAAGTAGAGTACTGACATCATAATAAGTATTTAGAGTGACCCTGACCTTGTTTTAGGGTAGATCTTTGGCTCTATCATTCGGTAGAGTTTGCATTGCGACCTGTTAAGAGCCATCGCACCTTCTAGAAGAATTAAGCCATGTCAACTGCACAAGCACCAGTGAACACAGACAATCTTGACCCAAAGCAGCTTCTAAGCATTCTGGCAGAGGTTAAGAAGGGCAACTTCTCGGTACGAATGTCGATTGATCAAACAGGCATTGCTGGCAAAATTGCCGATACACTCAACGACATCATTGAGATGAATGAGCGGTTAAGCAATGAATTAGAGCACGTTAGTACAGTCGTTGGCAAAGAAGGCAAGATCGGCGAACGTGCCTCTTTAGGCAACGCGAAAGGCTCCTGGAAAGCCTGCGTCACCTCGGTCAACACGTTGATTACAGATCTCGTGCAGCCCACAGCAGAAACCGCACGGGTGATTCGAGCAGTAGCAAATGGTGACCTCTCACAAACGATCGCCACCGAAATTGAAGGCAGAGCCCTGCAAGGAGAATTCCTTCAAACGGCTCGGATTGTCAACACAATGGTGGATCAGCTCAACTCCTTCGCCTCTGAGGTGACGCGGGTGGCACGAGAAGTGGGTACGGAAGGCAAACTCGGCGTACAGGCAGAAGTC
>DATNQS010000634.1:0-10991 GCA_036703925.1 Candidatus Sericytochromatia bacterium | reverse complement strand
CTATCCACTTGATTGGGATGTTATACAGAAACAGTCTGCCTATCTACCCAAATTGGGATCTTAGGCAGAAAGTTTCAGTCTAATCATTGTTAGATCGCTCGCATTTTTTGAAGTGACACCAATTCGTATATGGGAAGCAGTACTGAAAAGGATAAGCCGTGGAAAGAGCAGCTTGCTTCTTTCTTAAAAAATCCCACTAGGCGTAATCTGCGCGAGCTTTTACAACTAGAAGTTGTAGAAGATAATGATCTAGAATTTAAACAGGAATTGCTATCTTTTGACTTATTAGCTAAACACATGCTTGCAATGGCAAATAAGAATGGTGGGGCTATTGTATTTGGGGTTGAGGAAATTAAATTAAATCAGTTTTCTCCCTGTGGCTTATCTAACAGTCTTGATATCACAGATATTGAGAAAAAATTAGCAACTTATATTCCTAAAAAACTGGAACCTAGCATCATTCCGACCTACTATAAAGGTGAAAATCATCCGGAGTTCAAAGACAAATTTTTTCTTATTATAATAGTTAATTATAATCCGAGATACGTACCATTCATGGCTTTAAAGTCAGGGGAAAATGTAAGAAAAGATATCATATATATACGACGAAATAGAGCTTCAGAACCGATCAATTACGACGAGCTCCAAGAAATCCTTAACAATAGAATTGAGACAGAATATTCGACAACCGATGAACGTCAGTTGATTGAGCATCTAGAGGAACTAAAAGAGCTATACAAACATATTCCAAAAACAACAAAGAAAGTTGTTTCATATACACCTCCTTCATTTTCTCTAGGTTTAGGGATTGCACAACAAGATATAAAGAGAATGTTTGGCGAGACCGAATATGAAACTCTTCCCAACCCAGATTATCCTGAAGAAAGCTATGAGAGTTTCATTGAAAAATTAATTGAGATCAAGAAAGATGTGATAATTAAGCTAGTTAAAAAATCGTAATTGTAATTTGTAGGTGTTGTTTACTCTTTGTTTGCAAGAATTATGACTGTGTTTTGAAGCAACAATACGTTGGTGCAGCAGTATGTAAATTTTCGAAAGCATTTAGAGAAAACCGCTGCCGCACAACTTCACCGTTATATGGTGGAAATATTGACACCATTAATCTGAGTCACCGTCGCTATACAAGCGATCGTTGGTTTTGTAAGGTGTGATCGCGGCGAAACGATCGCTCAGTCAATCGCAAGTTTAAGCGCTTCTTTCTCAACCTTCACCTCAGCTATGGCAGCGATCGTCTCTTGTGAAGATGCTAGGGCGAGCAATGGAGTGACCATTGAGGGCTTTCTGTTAGGATGAGCAAAATAATCGAAGCTAGATTGAGTGCAGTAGAGGCGTACCGATAGCCGGTAGTGATTAAGTTAGCAAAGCATACTTTAAGTGAGTAGAGAGCTATGATTCCCGTCAATGAAGCTCAACAGCAGTTGCAGAAATTGATCGATTCGGTGAGTCAGTCGCATCAACCCATTGTGATTTCCGGACAGACTGGCAACGCCGTATTACTATCTGAAGCTGATTGGGCATCCGTGCAGGAAACGCTTTATCTTCTCTCAGTTCCCGGAATGCGGGAATCCATTCGGGAAGGATTAGCAACACCAATCGAGGCTTGTGATCGGGAGTTAGAGTGGTGAGTTGGGTTTTGGTTTACACCAAGCAAGCCCAGAAAGATGCCAAAAGGCTAACTTCCAGTACTTTACGAGACAAGGCGCAAGCGTTACTCGACATCATTCAAAGCAATCCGTTTCAAACGCCACCGCCTTATGAAAAGTTAGTGGGAGATTTGGAAGGGGCATATTCTCGGCGCATTAACATTCAGCACCGTCTTGTATACGAGGTAAGTGAGCCTCAGCATACTGTGAAAATTTTGCGAATGTGGACGCATTATGAGTAGTGATCGCTGCTGATGTGGGTTGCTTGATACCAAGAAACTTAACATGACCTTCTTTTTCAACCGTTGCCACTTCTACTATTGCCGCGATCGCCCTACACTCCCAGCTTCTCGCGAATAGCTTCGGGCTTGTCTCTAAAGCCAACAAGTACAGCAGCGCCATCTTTAACGAAGAGTGGGCGCTTCAGCAGCATGGCATCATTGGCAAACGCTTCCACCCATTGCTCATCTGTCCACTCATCTTTGGTGGTGCCCAGAGCGCGGTAGGATTGCCCAGAGGTGTTTTTCATCGCTTTAGAGCCGAGCGTTTCGACCCAGCTTTGAATGAGCGATCGCGAAGGTGGCTTCTCTTTAGTGTCAACGAACTCATAGGCAACACCGCTACTATCTAGCCAGGTAAAGGCTTTCTTACAGGTGCCACAACTGGGGATGCCGTAAACTTGGAGAGACATGGGAAAAAAGGCGAGACAGCTTTTCCTAGTTTAGGCTGATGGCGGATGGTTCATGGTTGAAAGTCGCGCGATCGCCAAGCTTAATAGCCGTCAAAGAGAAGCACCAAGGGAGGAAGCGCAACGATGGTACAAGTCCCTGAAAAAACCTTGACGTTAGAAGCATTTCTGCAACTGCCAGAAACGAAACCTGTCAGTGAATACATCGATGGACAAATTATTCAAAAACCCATGCCACAGGGAAAGCACAGCAAACTGCAAGGTAAGTTGGTGACGGTGATTAATGCCGTAGTCGAAGAGCCACAGATTGCACTGGCATTTCCTGAATTGCGCTGTACGTTTGGTGGACGATCGACTGTGCCAGACATCACTGTGTTCACCTGGTCGCGCATTCCTCTGGACGATCGCGGTGATGTGGCAAATGTCTTTCAGGCGGCTCCTGATTGGACAATTGAAATCCTTTCGCCTGATCAAAAATACATTAAAGTCACCAAAAACATTCTGCATTGCCTCACACGCGGTACTCAGCTAGGCTGGTTGATTGACCCAGACGAGCAAATGGTTCTGGCGTACATACCTGGTCAGCAACCTGCCTTTTTTGATGAAGCAACTGATGTGCTGCCCGTCCCAACGTTTGCAGTCAATCTACATTTAACTGTAGGGGAATTATTTGGTTGGCTAAAGCTGGGTGGTTAAAGTTGGGTAGCGATCGCCAACAGTTGTGCTGCCCTACTACCGACTGCCCACCTCAGCCGCTGTCGCTAGCTCCGTCAAGAACCGTAGCGCCTTTGCCACATAGCTTGCACAAGCGTACGGCGAACTAGCGTAGAACGATCGCCATGCCTCAGCCTTATGTTCGTCGTAGCGATTGTGTTGGTCGGGATGTTGCTCTAGCCAAGCTAACCGAACAGCGTGACCAACTAAGACATCCAGCACAATGTAGTCTTCGATCAGCAGGTTGGGGTTGCCTTCCGCGATCGTGCTCAGTTCCATCAGCGCTTCGATGTTGACCTGACGGTATTCAGGAGCCTGTATTTTGTTGAGCAGATGTTCCACTTGCAGGGCAAAGTTTTTCTCGCCTGGAGTTGTTTCTGACAGCAGCACGTCGCTATCCAACCGATTGCGGCGTTCGAGCTTGTCGCCAATCACCAAACCTTTGCAGTGTTTCAGCACGTTCCACACGTTCGGGTAGAAGTGTTTGGGCACGCGGTTAAGGGACCCATCTAGCTGGCGTTTGCGCCACCAGTTTTCGACAGCGGGTTGTGTATCATCTTCTTCCTGCTGATCCGATCGCACCACCCATGCAATATTCATCTGTCGTTGGTTGACGGGCAGCGACTCCTGGCGGAACAGGGCTTTGTCCAGACTTTGATAGCCTTCTAGCACATGCTGGAGACGAGTTTGAATTTCGTGAGGACTAAGCTGCATCACGCGTTCATAGGCTTCATCCTGAGGAATGCTGAGTTCCCATGCCAGTTCGCTAGTGATCAGCAGAATGAGATAGCCGACTCTGAGGGTCAGCAGTCCGTTAAAGAGAGACGGTTGCGCTTTAATCAGTAGGCTGAGATAGACCAGAATTTCCTGGGTAAGCATCCGATCGCGAATGTCTTCCCGACAAAACTCGGTGATTTTTTCCATTACTTCGATCGGTGAAGCTGGGCGCGTAATCAAGGAGGCTTCGCTGTAAGCACGACCCACTGCAATTTGCTTCTGGCGTACCAAAATGTCGATGACGGCATCGGCAAGGCTAATGTCAACCTTGTTGCAGAGTCCGGCAGCCCGTCGCACGATCGCCCACTGCTTGAGCCTGCCCGCTTTGACATAGACTTCATCCAGCAAGTTGCCGACTGTGACCGTTTCGGTAGGCTGCCCAAACCCGGTATCAAACGCAAACCCCTTCAGCCGCAGCAGCGTACTGAGCAGCTCGACTTGCTCGTAAAGGTTGGCAGAGTCCTTCAGGCTAGAGAGCAACAGCGTGATATTGGTCTCGCATTCCAGCCTGAACTCTTGCGTGATGCTGAGTGGCACCAATTTGTCAGGCTGAAAGGTGAGGTATTGCGTTTCGGGTAGTGCATCCTGAACCGGTGACTGAGTGAAATCGAAATCATGCAAAAAGTCAATGCGCTCGATGGCAGCGGTCAGCATCAATTGGTTGAGTTGCCCCAACTTGACTTGCACCCCGTTGCAGTTGCCGCTATTGAGTTCTTGCAGCAGCGTGAGCAGAGGCATGGTATCGCTGGCTTCGGGGTCGTCCGCTTCGAGCATTCCCTGACCCAGCAGTAAGGTCATGGTGGGTCGTCCAAGCTGGCTCCAGTGGCGTTGAACGTGTGCCAGCTCGGTGCGAATCTGTGTGGCTAGAAAATGTGGGTCAAGGGTCAGATAAAACTGCTGCTTGTCTAGCAGGGAAGGTAGAAAGACAATGCGATCGCCCCGAATCTGAAAAATGCGTGAGGTGGTCAAACTTCGTAACCGTCGGGCTGGGCGACCACTCAGGTTCAGTTTATCGTTACGCCCAATTTGGGTATAAACAGTTGCCAACTCCTGCGCTTCTCGCACCTGAAACACTTCTGCCTGGGTTGGCGTTTGGGTCGCAATGCCATACGCTGCCAGCGTTGATTGAAGGGCTTCATCTTCTGCTAACAGGGCGACCTGCACCTGAGGCTTGCGTTGCTGTCGAATGTGCAAATGGCGACCGAGTGGATCAATATCGCCAACAGCCAGGAGATTTTCGCTGAGTAGCTGCCCCAATAAGTACAGGCTTTGCGCCCATACAAGGGGAACATTTTCGTTGGGCAGGCGTTTTTGGCTTTGGGGTGCGGCTTGTTCTGCTTCCACACAATTCGCAGGAACGTAGTATAGCTCTGGTAGCAGGCGTACCCCGTCGCGATCGACCAAAACAGCTTGCAGCCGCGCCTGGTAGTCTTGAATCTGGTCACGATCGCCCCGAAACACTGCATCCAGCAGCAGGTAGGTAAAGAAGAGGGGCCACTCGCACTCGATATGTTCAAATTGCTTTAGCTCCCACGGTTCGTAGTGCAGGCGGCTCGTATCTTCTAGCACCGTCTGATGCCCATCGCGTAGAAACCGCTTGCAGCCGTACTTGCCCTGAAGTTTCTGAATAATGTCATTGCGGGTGCGATCGCGCAGTGCCCCATCATCCACCGCAAACGCCGGAAAGCCAATCACACTCAGCAGTGCCGCATCTACTTCTTTAGAGCTGGATTCTCTGGGTAGCATTGATTCGAGCGTAATGCGCGATCGGGCAATTTCATCTGGTAGCACATGAATCACGGAGTTTTGATTGCCATGCACCCCAAAGAGGTTTAGCCCACTCATTGCCTCTAGCGCCGCTTTTGCCATACCAACGGAACTAGCATTCAGTTCTGGGTTGCCGTGGTTAATTTTGTTACCTCGCTCCCAGATGCCAAAGTCTGGAGTGCGGTAGGCACGTCCAATGTAATAAACCAGATTTTGGATGAAATTGACCTCATCCGTGGTGAACACAATATGCAGCCCAGAAGCCGTCATCTGCGCCAGCACCAGCAAAAAAATCGAGGTCGCATCAAGCTGCAAGTGCCCCCATTGGTCATCACCTACAACAGTGGCACCTGTCTGGGTGTCATACTTTGCGTGCAGTGCATCCAGTGGCGATTGGGTTACTTTAAACCGCTCAACCTTCTGTACTTGCCGCATCATGGCAAACAGCAGCCCGCGCATTAGCTTGACAACGCTGTGTTCTAGCTCAAAGGTGCGCCCGCGATCGTCATCCAGCCGCCGATACGCCAACCCCAGCCCCCACACTGCCAGAATGCTATACACGTTATCGCGCACCCAGGCATCGGTGTAGTCACCGTGGGCATTGACAGCCGTACTAGCAGGCAGCAGACCCGTAATGGGGTTCTGACGAATCAAGATGATTGTCCGAATTTGCTCGTAGTACGTGTCTAGCCGTTCTTGCAGCGTTGCAGTTCGCATCGACATACTCTGTTCTAACCGATTGAGATCCTAGGGAAAGTGCAAACAGAGTTTGTCAAAGTCAGTACATACGAAAGAACAAAAGATATAAAGCAGAAACCGCCCTAAGCATTGGGTGGCGATTCGTTATTTTTAGTGTTCCTATTATCGTCTTTTTCTAGGACACTGTAGTCGCCATTTACACGGAGAGCCTGCTGGAACCACGCGTAACTGACAGCACACGCAAAAGAAGACTGCGATCGTACTTTCCGCGTTAGAAGCGCTGGCGTATATTCCAGCAGCAGTTACTGTTAACAGCGGTTGCATCCCTCATAGCTGAAGGCTCTGCCCGTCTCATCTTGCCGCTCAAAACCCAAACGTTGCGCTCTTCTTTCCGGATGCTGCTTCAACGTTTAGGAACAATAGAGTGGTAGATGCACCCTGATAATAGCCCCTGGCTCTTGTAGCCGGGGCTTTTTTTTGAGAGTCGCAAGCTCGACCGCTGCTCTGTGGAAGAATCGCGTATGTGAGCGAGATGTAACGGATTGCAACGTATAATGAGAGCAATCAACCTTGAAGAAGTTTAAAGAAGCCACATGCGAGTTGCGATCGCTGGAGCAGGTCTGGCAGGTCTTTCCTGTGCCAAGTACCTGATCGATGCGGGACATACCCCCATTGTTTTGGAGAGTCGAGATGTTTTGGGTGGTCTAGTAGCTGCCTGGAAAGACGAAGACGGCGACTGGTACGAAACAGGACTCCACGCCTTTTTCGGGGCATACCCCAATATGCTGCAACTCATGGCAGAACTGGGCATTGAAGACCGACTCCAATGGAAGCAGCACGCGCTCCTCTTCAATCAACCAGACAAGCCTGGAGTGCTTTCTCGTTTTGATGTGCCCGATATTCCCGCCCCCTTTAACGTCATCGTTTCGATCCTTCGCAACAATGACATGCTGACGTGGGAGCAGAAGATCCGGTTTGCTATTGGGTTGACTCCTGCGATCGTGCGCGGTCAAAAGTATGTCGAAGACATGGATCAGTACAGCTTTTCGGAATGGCTGCAACGGCAAGGCATTGGCGAAAAGGTGAGTAGCGATGTTTTTATTGCGGCATGCAAGGCGCTCACGTTTATTAACCCCGACGACGTTTCATCCACTATTTTGCTCACGGCGCTGAATCGCTTTCTGCAAGAACGCTACGGCTCCAAGATTGCCTTTTTGGATGGTTCCCCGACCGAGCGCTTGTGTCAGCCGATCGTCGATTACATTACAGCAGGCGGCGGCGAAGTACATTTGCAGAAGCCCTTAAAGGAAATTCAGCTTCATGCGGATGGTACAGTGCGTGGATTCCTGATCCGTGGCTTAGATGGTGCGCCTGATACAGTGATCACGGCTGATGCTTACGTCTCGGCGATGTCTGTAGATGTGATGAAGGTACTGACCCCCGCGCCCTGGAAGTCGATGGCATTTTTTCAAAAGCTGGAGGGCTTAGAAGGCGTACCCGTGATTAACCTGCACCTCTGGTTCGATCGCAAGCTGACCGACGTTGACCAGCTTCTCTTCTCGCGATCAGACTTGTTGAGCGTTTATGCCGATATGAGCGTCACCTGCAAAGAGTATGCCGACCCTGATCGTTCCATGCTGGAGCTAGTGCTGGCACCCGCTAAAGATTGGATCGACAAATCAGATGATGAAATTATTGCCGCGACTATGACGGATCTAGAGCGGCTGTTTCCGCAGCACTTTGGGACAGAGAACCCTGCCAAACTACGAAAATTCAAAGTAGTTAAGACACCACGCTCAGTCTACACAGCAACGCCAGGAAGGCAAGCATATCGTCCTGATCAGGTGACACCCATTGCAAATTTCTTTCTTTCAGGCAGTTACACAATGCAACGCTATCTTGGCAGTATGGAGGGTGCCGTACTTTCTGGTAAGCTGACAGCGCAGGCACTTGTGAACAACCAATCGTTGACTGGTAATTCCATAGCCAGCAAAAATAATCAGCCCCAACCAGTTGCAAACGTGTGAACATTCGCTGTTTAATGCTCACACGTTTCGTTAAAGCTGGCTTCTCCAGTAAGCAGACAGTTTGATTATTCATTAAACTGTCTGCTTGGGGCTTAGGGCAATGGCTGCATCTTTTAGAGCAATCTAAACAGCACGCCATCTGCCTTCCCTGCGATCGATTCGCTCCCTGCCTGAACCTGCTCACCTGCTATGTTCGCCAAGCGTTCTCAAGGAAATGCTGAAATTGCCTGATTATTCTTGCGTGAGGACTCTAGTTTCTCTGGACGATGCCTACGAGCTGTGTCGTCAGATCACGGCAAAGTACTCGAAAACCTTCTATCTGGGCACGATGTTGATGCCAGAGGCGAAGCGTCGAGCCATCTGGGCAATTTACGTCTGGTGCCGTCGTACCGATGAACTGGTGGATGGTCCGCGTGCGAGTCTAACCACGTCTGAAACGTTAGATGAGTGGGAAAAGCAATTAGAGGCAGTGTTTGACGGTCATCCAGTGGAAGACCCAGATGTAGCGTTAGTAGACACACTGGAGCGCTTTCCGATCGATATCCAACCGTTTCGCGACATGATTGCGGGTCAGCGGATGGATTTGCATCGATCGCGCTACGAAACGTTTGAGCAGCTTGAACTTTATTGCTACCGCGTTGCAGGTACAGTGGGTTTGATGACGACCCCGGTGATGGGTATTGATACTGTGCCACGCACCACTCCCTGGGATCTCTATGGCACGGTTAAAGATGACCCAACGTCTGAAGCCGTTGCTCTTGGTATTGCCAATCAACTGACCAATATTTTGCGCGATGTCGGCGAAGATGCTAGCCGTGGCAGAATTTATATTCCCCTGGATGAACTAGCACTATTCGGCTACACTGAGGAAGACTTATTTAATGGTGTAGTGGATGAACGCTGGCGCGAACTGATGCGGTTTCAAATTCAGCGTGCCCGTAAGTTTTTTGTCTCTGCCGAACGCGGTATCCGCTCACTCAGTCGGGATGCTCGCTTCCCCGTTTGGGCTGCACTCATGCTCTATAGCGGCATTCTGGACGAAATTGAACGTAATAATTACGATGTGTTCCGCTATCGGGCCTATGTGCCGGGCTTCCGCAAGTTGACCTGCCTGCCGATCGCCCGACTGAGAGCCGCTGTCCTCTAAATTCTGTTAAGCCAAGAGTTGGTCAGATAGCTCAAGACCAATGAGTGCAGCGTAGTCAACTCGGCAACACGTATCAGCACTCAGCTATCCAACTTGAGACTATAGGCGTTTTTGAAACCCTGTCTCACACTTAAACTGACAAGACTAAACTGACAAGACTGAGATTCATCCTAGGCAAACTGGCTGTTTTTAGCACTGTTCTTTATCAATAGCCATACTATGACTCAGCCTCTTGCACCTGTAAAAAGACCAACTCGACTCATTACCATTCCTGGTAGCCATTATTGCGAAAAAGCTCGATGGGCATTATCGAGGTTGCCAAATTCATGGGTAGAAGAACCTCATATGCCACCCTTTTATCAATTTGCGATTCAACGACTGGGTGGACAATCTGTGCCAGTCTTGGTTGCCGGAACAGATACATTGACCAACTCAGAAGAGATTTTAAGGTGGACAGATAAAAATGTCTCTGAGCAGTCTAAACTTTACCCAGCCAACCCTAATGATCGGCAGCAAATTGAAGCACTGGTGGCATCATTTGATTCTGTACTTGGACCTGCGGTTCGGCAGTGGTGCTACTTCTATATTCTCGATCGCCCCCGGTTAGTGCAGCCTCCGTGGTGTCAGGGCGTTCCCTGGTTTGAGCGTCTTTTGTTCCCAGTGCTGTACAGACCGATACGGTCTAGAATTGTTCAAGGGTACACAATTAACCCTGAAGCGGCTGAAGCAGCCTATGATCGTATCTGCAAAACCTTTGAAGCGGTTGAGGCTTTGCTCAGTGATGGGCGAACGTATTTGGTGGGTGAACACTTTTCGGCGGCAGATCTAACCTTTGCAGCCCTTGCCTCACCCGTCATCATGCCAGAAGGATACGGCATGGCGCTTCCAGATTTTAATCAGCTACCCTCGCAGATGACTGCCAAGATTCAAGCATTTCGTGAGACACCAGCCGGGAAATTTGTCTTACGCTTGTACGAACGACATCGGCGTACCAAACCAGGTTAAGCGGTATCAACCCATTGGGCAATCTCGTTCTTGAATCGACGGTTTTAAGATGCTTGGCTAAGATCAAGAGGCGATCAGCAGTGAGTGAACGGCACCCTCTCTTTAAGCTAGAGTCGCCAACTTGAAACCTAACACTCACAGTTTTTGACTCTGAATACCTCTCATGTCTCTCCCTACACAAACCGCATCGCCACAAATTTCATCGCCATTATTGGGCAAGTCTCTGGCTGAGTTAACCGAATGGGTGCAGCAGCAGGGGCAGCGACCATATCGGGGCAAACAGTTACATGAATGGCTGTATCAGAAAGGGGTGCGATCGCTCACCGATATCTCGGTCTTTTCCAAAGAGTGGCGATCGGAGTTAGAAGGCATTGACATTGGGCGATCGACCCTCCATCACCGATCTGCTGCCCCCGATGGCACCGTCAAGTTTCTTCTACGCCTCTCAGATGGTCAAATCATTGAAACGGTGGGGATTCCAACCTTCAATTGGGATCAGGAGG
>DATNQS010000633.1:0-3332 GCA_036703925.1 Candidatus Sericytochromatia bacterium | reverse complement strand
GGCAGGCATAGGAGGAGGGGAGTACCGTTACAGGAGCCTTCCTATCTTAGTTTTAATTGCAGCCGCCTACTTATTTGATGGCAGCTTGAACTCACATCGAACCACAGAAATAGTCAGAATCTCACTGCAAAGCTAAACTATTTCCCAACAACTCTAATGAAAAAAGGGGCGCTTGCGCCCCTTTTTTCATTGAAATGCCACCGCAACATGAATGCTATGTTATGAACCGATGAAGATCACGATTCTAAGTAAACCGGTTGCCCTACTAGCCTGATGTCGTGAAAGACAGATCGGCGGGTCGCATCCGAAAGCGGTAATCAACGGACTGCTGGTAGCAAGGATGCAAGAGCGTTAACCAACCGTTTGATGCGTGAGCGTCATAGTCAATCTCATCGACCTGATAACGAACGCTATCAGAGCCACTTTGTACCACTATGTAGTCACTCCGTTGAATCGTGCCTCCACGACCGCGCAGGTAACATTGTTTACCACCATCGAGTGATTCAAACGTAAAATTACGCTCCCATTCTTGCCGCGTGTAATGATGTACAACCCGAACAGACGTCTTTTGAAAGGCTTGTGCTTTCTTTAGCAGCGCCATTAGCGTTTTAAGCTGCTTCATTTGACCAGCATTCGCTTGTGTCGTGTCAAGTGTAAGCTTCATTGTGCTGCTAATACCTCGGTTGTCGTGCTGAGCAGATGACCCATTCTGATACCAGTTGTAGAATGTTGGGGAGACATCAAAAGCTGTTAGGGCAGACGATCGTCGCCCTCAGTAATTAGAATCAACTACGAGTTGAATTCAACTGGTGCAAGATGCTGCCAATGCCTTGTAAAAGCATGAAGCTTCAACGTCTCCTGCTATTAAAGTGTAAAACTAAGCACTCTGGCATCTCAGTATTGGACATTCTTTAAACTGTCCTGCTGCGTAATCGGTTGAAGATGTCACAGAGCGTAAGCCGTCTAGAAACTGCTTGCGATCGTTGCTACTGAGCACATTGCCCTAGAAGTATTGAGCGATCGTTCAACCTCTGCTGAGATTGCAACTTCAAACCAACTACCAGCCATCGCTTTGGTCTTCGGTATCATCACGCCACGTTTCTAAGTCAAGCTCGTTGAAGTAGAGAAGAGCACTGCGAATTTGCTGGTTTGTACCATAAAGCTCTAGATCAAACCAGCCATCATCTCTGGCATTTGCTCCTAGCAGTGCTGCCGTAATATTGACGGTCAGTCCATAGTGAGAGATCAACCGTGAAATGACAGGCTCATCGTGATAGTTTTTTGGAATCCGAAGTCGGATGCGGGTATGCGTTGGACGAGGATCACCCTCGCTACGAACAACTGAGGCAACAGTTTGTTGTGGTGTTGCCAGTGGCTCTTCAGAGAGACTGCCGTTAGCCATTTAAGCCTCCTTATCGACCTCTTCAATGCGCGTTTTGCGTTCTAAAATTTCTTTTAAGACGAGGGTGACAACTGCTAACAATGCCAGTAAAACAGCCGCAGAATAAGCGGATTCAGTCTGGTATTGTTTGTATGCCTCTTCTACAAACAACGGTAGGGTTTGGGTTTTGCTACCAATGTTGCCAGAAACAACCGAAACAGCACCAAACTCGCCCATTGCTCTAGCGTTAGTCAGCAGCACGCCGTAGAGCAAGCCCCAACGAATGCTTGGTAGGATGACGCGCCAAAAAATCTGCCAGTTGTTAGCACCGAGAGTCTTAGCCGCTTCTTCCTGATCGCTCCCGAGTTCTTCAAGTACTGGAATAACTTCACGTGCTACAAAGGGCAACGTGACGAATGCAGTAGCAAGGATCATGCCCGGTAGTGCGAAGATGATCTTAATGTTACTGGCTTCCAAAAAGGGACCAAACCAACCGTTGCGCCCATAAAGCAGCACAATCATTAACCCAGCGACTACTGGAGAAACAGAGAAGGGCACGTCGAGAATGCTGATGACAAGGGCACGTCCCGGAAAACGCTTGCGGGCAATGACCCAGGCAACACATAGCCCAAAGACTGTGTTAATCGGCACTGCGATCGCGGCAATGATAAATGTCAGCTTGACTGCATTCAAAAATGTTGGCTCAGTCAGATTTTTAAAGAAGGGTCCAACGCCTTTGCTAAAAGCTTGCACAAACACATTCAGCGCCGGAATGAAAAGAATGAGACCGAGGTACAGTACCGCGACTGTAATTAACCCAATCTTTGTCCAGTCGCGTGGCTTGACCTCGGCGGATGGCGATGCAGGCGTAGCTTTTAGTGATGGTCCAAGACTAGCCATATCTACGCCCCCATGCTTGCAAAAGATTAATTAGAACGAGCAATAACAGTGAAAGGCTTAACAGCACAGCGCCAATGACTGTAGCACCCGAATAGTCGTACTGCTCTAGTCGCTGAAAGATCAACACAGGCGCGATCAAGTCTTTATAGGGTGTGTTGGATGCAACGACCACAACTGAGCCGTATTCCCCGACCGCGCGCGAAAAGCCGAGTGCGACTCCAGTTAACGTTGCAGGCAGGATGCTTGGCAGGATGACTCGCCAAAAGGTTTGAAATTTATTTGCTCCTAAACACCAGGCAGCTTCTTCAACTTCTTTCTCTAAATCGGTGAGGACTGGCTGCACCGTCCGTACAACGAAGGGTAGGGAAATGAGTAACATGGCAAGCGCTACGCCCCATTGGGTGAAGGCTAGTTTGATGCCCAACGGTGCGAACAAGGAACCAATCCAGCCATTTTCGCTGTACACCGTTGCTAAGGTTACACCCGCTACTGATGTGGGTAGGGCAAACGGTAGGTCAACTGCCGCATCAATGATGCGCTTAAAGGGAAACTGATAGCGCACTAGCACCCAGGCAATCAGCAGCCCAAAGACTCCATTTATGAAAGCGGTGATCAGCGCAATGCCAAAAGTTACCCTGTAAGCATCTAGGGCGATCGCACTGGTGGCAATGTTCCAAAAGCGTTCTGGTCCTTCAGTGCCCGCTTTGATAAAAAGGGCGATCGTCGGCAGAAACAGCATGAAGAAAAGATAGGCTGTTGGCAGAATCCAGATCCAGGGAAGCCGTCCAACTACGCCTAGCCACTTGCGCCAGTTTGAAGTGCGGTACGAAGACGTTGCAGTCATGAGGGGTAAGCAGCAGCCGTGCAGCTAAAATTTAGTAGGTGTGAACGAGATTTGCAAAGACTAGCATAGTCACAGTCGCAAATCTACGCTAAGTAAGTAGGGATACCGTTCTTATCATACATGGAATAACGGTTCTCAGTGTCATACTGCTCCAGCAATGATTATTTTGGTGATGGGCGTTTCTGGCTCTGGCAAAACGACGATCGG
>DATNQS010000632.1:0-2075 GCA_036703925.1 Candidatus Sericytochromatia bacterium | reverse complement strand
ATCGCGCACGGCTTCGTAGCCAAAGTCGATCGCTTCAATGATGTCTTGCTCGGGTAACTGGTTTGCTCCCGCTTCTACCATGATCACGCCTTCCGGTGTGCCTGCGACCACTAGATCCAGATCACCCGACTCGATTTCGCTAAAGGTGGGGTTAATGACAAAATCATCGCCGACCAAGCCAACGCGCACGGCTGCCATCGGACCATTAAAGGGTAGCTTTGCCAGCAGTACGGCGATCGACGCTCCTGTCACAGCCAGTACATCGGGCGGTACGCGATCGTCCATCGACATTGTGGTCGCTACGACCTGAATATCATCCCGTAGCCAACTGGGGAACAAAGGACGTAGAGGACGGTCAATCAAACGGCTCGTCAGTGTTGCACGCTCAGGCGGACGACCCTCACGCCGCAAAAAGCCGCCAGGAATCCGCCCAGCCGCATACAAACGTTCTTCGTAATCGACCAGCAGCGGGAGGAAGTCAATACCTTCTCGTCCGGCAGCACGGGTTGCAGTTACCAAAACGGCAGTGTCTTCTGATTCAATGAGGACGGTTCCTCCTGCCTGTGGAGCGAGTAAACCAACCTTTAGTCGAATATCCCTACCATCAAAGGATATCGACTTTTCAAACTCTTTCATGCCTTGTGCTATCCTTCTTTGTCACTCTTTTTGTTTTCTTTCGCAATCGTAGCATTGATATTCAGATACGGACTTGAATACAAGCGATCGCCAAAAGTGAGCGATTCAAAATGTTAAAAAAGTTTGAAAAAGCGCTTCAGCAGAGATGCAGAAATAGAAGTGGAAAGCCAGAAGCAGTGAGCGCTTCAGCATCGGGCTCTGTATTAGATGGGCTGTGCGGAAACAAGACAACCTGACGCACTATTAGGACTCTGACCTTCGGTTTCAGGTTGTACAATGGGTGGATGATGCAGAGGCGATCGCGGCGGTTAAACCTAGAGTTGCAAACTTTCAAGAGTCTGTTTACCGTTGAGGTTTTCGCGCTGTGACTCTCTACACTCGGCTGCTTTTGTAATGAAATGTGTAGCAAAGAGGTGTGTTAAACGATCGCATGGGGCATCACTTCTGGAGTCAAAAGGTGCTGTGAGTGAAGAATGTGCTCTTCATTAGAAACTGTTATACAGCGTGCTTCTCTTTGCTTTTAAGGCAGTTACGTTAGGTTGAAGCTCTGCAACATGCCCCTTGCCCGTTGCCCCTTGCTTTTAAGGCAGTGCTCACAGCAGTAATGCTAGTTACTCTGTCAGTTCGCTTAGGTCAAGCAGTAAGACTATCTGCATGATGATGCATGACGGTTAAAGCCAGTAAGATACCGACTTGGCAGTAACACACCGGCTTTTTTCTCAGAGTTCTTATCGTCTTTCTCGATCGCTGTAGCATTACCATACTCACTTTTCAAAGCTTTCTTACGCTCAACTCTTTTCAGCGCAGACTGAATTTCTCTAACGCGCATGGCAATTTTACACGGTAGCTGGTTTGTTCATTCTCAAGCAGAAACCCTTACGCAAAAAGGGGTCGGTGTAGGGCAGCCTCCCATCGATCGCGCCGCTTTGTCTCATGGCTACCTGTTTCTTTGGGGCGAAGTTTGGCGCAGAATTACGCCTGAAATGCCCTATGCCCCTGGTTTGTCTGCGTTAGAGGCGACCATCCAACCCCACCCCTTCGCGATGACTCCCGCTGAACTGCTAGAGCTGCTGCGATCGCGGCAACAAGCCAATCACCTGCGTCTCCCAGCCTTACTGTTGGAGCCGGTAGCAATGCCAGAGATGACGGCTAAAGCGAAGCGATCGCGCTCTAGTCAAAGCACGACCGCACTAGTAGACTACCCCATTGCGACCCTGCCTGGAGTGTGGCGAAGCCATACGGTGGCGTTGCCATCGTGGGTTGCGGATGATGCCCTGGAGTTACCAGCAGGCGCGATTGTGCCGCAGCACTCTGCTGTGATCGAGAGTGACCCGACCCGCGATCGCTTTCTCTACCCCTGGCGCGTTGAGGGGCTTTGCCTTGATCCGATCGCAGCCTTTGCCCTCCTTAATGCGTTGCCATTGGGCACTGTTGATGCA
>DATNQS010000631.1:0-9578 GCA_036703925.1 Candidatus Sericytochromatia bacterium | reverse complement strand
CTAGTTCTATCCTATCTGTAGCGACGATCGCACGACTACTTTTGCTGGGATGATGGCTCCCAATACGCTTTCGACCCTTGGTAAGGATGCCTAAATCGCTGCAAACATACGACACTAGAGAAAGTGAGCGGTTTTGCCTTTCTTTAACAGCTTGGAATCAACAGGATGGCGATCGTATGCGAGCAGTTTTAATGGCGGGTGGATCGGGCACGCGATTGCGACCGTTGACGTGTGATGTGCCCAAGCCCATGGTGCCAGTGTTAAATCGCCCGATCGCAGAGCATATTGTCAACCTGCTGAAGCGTCACCGCATTACTGAGATTATTGCAACGCTGCACTATCTGCCCGATGTCATGCGCGACTACTTTCAGGATGGTAGCGATTTTGGCGTGCAAATGACCTATGCCGTGGAAGAAGATCAGCCGCTTGGCACAGCAGGCTGCGTGAAGAATATTGCCGAGTTGCTTGATCGCACCTTTCTGGTAGTAAGTGGCGATAGCATTACTGATTTTGACCTGAGCGCTGCCATTCGGTTTCACAAACAGCGCCAGTCGAAAGCAACGCTGATTTTGACTCGTGTGCCCAACCCGATCGAATTTGGCGTGGTGATTACTGACCGGGACGATCGCATCCTCCGCTTTCTCGAAAAACCTTCGACCAGTGAAGTGTTTTCGGACACTGTGAATACAGGTACATACATTCTTGAGCCAGAAGTACTGGATTATTTGTCCGAAAATCAAGAAGCCGATTTTTCCAAAGATCTGTTTCCGTTGATGTTAGAGAAAGGGGAGCCAATGTACGGCTATGTTGCCGAAGGCTACTGGTGTGATGTTGGTCATTTGGATACTTACCGCGATGCTCAGTACGACGGCTTAGAGCGAAAAGTGAAGCTGGACATTGCTTACGAGGAGCGATCGCCCGGTTTATGGGTGGGTCAGAATACTTACCTCGATCCCACTGCCAAAATTTCAGCGCCTGTAATGATTGGTAGCAATTGCCGCATTGGTGCGCGAGTGCAGCTTGAAGCAGGCACCGTCATTGGCGATAACGTGACGATCGGTGCCGATGCCGACCTTAAGCGTCCCATTATTCTCAACGGCGCGATTATTGGTGAAGAAGCCCATCTGCGAGCGTGTGTGATTGCACGCGGTACACGGGTTGATCGTCGTGCCCATGTGCTGGAAGGTGCAGTCGTGGGTCCTCTGTCTACGATCGGCGAAGAAGCGCAGGTTAGTCCGGGTGTACGGGTGTGGCCCAGCAAACGAGTTGAATCGGGTGCCACGCTGAATATCAACTTGATCTGGGGACACGCTGCCTATCGCAATCTTTTTGGGCAACGTGGCGTATCAGGTTTAGCCAATGTCGATATCACGCCAGAGTTTGCGGTGAAGTTAGGTGCGGCGTATGGTTCGACGCTCAAGCCTGACGCTCAAGTTGCTGTCTCGCGAGATCAGCGCAGCATTTCACGGATGGTGTCGCGATCGCTCATTGCTGGGCTGATGTCTGTTGGCGTGAATGTGCAAAACCTGGAAGCCACTGCCATTCCACTGGCGCGTACGATCGTCCCCACACTGTCGATCGCGGGTGGCATCCATGTGCGCATGCATCCCGATCGTGCCGACCACATTTTGATTGAGTTCTTCGACTACAACGGCATCAACATTTCCAAGGCTCGTGAAAAGAAAATTGAAGGCGCTTACTTCAAAGAAGACTTCCGCCGCGCCCAAATCCAGGAAATTGGCAATGTTGTCTACGCCAATCAAGTCGTGGATATTTACGGCACCTGCTTTGAGAAACATTTGAACATCGAAGCGATTCGCCACAGCAGTTCAAAGGTGGTCATTGACTATGCTTACGCGGTATCGGGTGCCGTGCTGCCACAGCTACTGGCTAAATTTGGTTGCGATGCTGTCGTGCTCAATGCTAGCCTTAGCCACACCGCGCCTAACCTCTCCGATCGTGAAGTCTTGCTGAGTCAACTGGGTCATGTAGTGGAAGCGTTAAAAGCCAACTTTGGCGTGCAGGTTTCTGCTAACGGCGAACAACTAATTTTAGTTGATGAGGCAGGTAGCGCCATTCGGGGCGAAGTGTTAACGGCACTCATGGCAGATATGCTGCTGGTACATCATCCAAGGGGTACGATCGTCGTTCCAGTCAATGCTTCTAGTGCCGTCGAGCAGATTGCCCACCGACATGACGGCAGGGTGATTCGCACAAAGGCAAACCCAACCGCACTGATGGAAGCGTGCCACGCTAGCCCTAACGTGATTTTGGGCGGCAGTGGCGATATGGGCTTCATTTTTCCGCAGTTGCATCCCGGCTTTGATGCCATGTTTTGCATTGCCAAGCTGATTGAAATGCTGACTATTCAGGAGCGATCGCTCGGTCAAATCCGTGCCGATCTCCCTCGCGTGTGCCACAAAACCTGCACAGTGCGTTGCCCCTGGACGGCGAAAGGTGCTTTGATGCGGCATTTGGTTGAGACCCATCCTATTGATAGTTTGGAACTGGTGGATGGCGTGAAAATCTTTAATCATCAGCACAATAGCTGGGTGCTCATTTTGCCCGATGCTGGCGAACCGTTGGTTAATATTTATGCCAATAGCAACGATCGTGGTTGGGTAGACGAAACGCTGCGCGAATATCGCCTCCGTGTGCAGGAATTTGTCAACCAGCACCAGGACGCAGAAGCAGCGAAAGCGGAAAGCCAGTATTAGAATAGAGTATTAGTTTTTAGTTGACGCTCCATGAATAGCTGCATCTTGATGGCAGAAATTGTCCAGGCTCCTGAACTGCGGTACACATCCGATACTCAAACCCCAATCGCCGAAATGTTTGTGGAGTTTCCTGGCTTGCGTACCGAAGACCCACCCTCGCGGCTTAAAGTGGTCGGTTGGGGCAACCTGGCTCAGGAGATTCAAGAGCGCTTCCACCAGGGCGATCGCGTGGTCATTGAAGGAAGTTTGAGGATGAATACGATCGATCGACCCGAAGGCTTTAAAGAAAAGCGCGCCGAACTGACTGCCCAGCGCATTCATAGCCTTGGAGCCGATACCGCTCTGGAAACCTCTACCGCTTCTACGCCCGCGCCTGCCAGCAATCAAGCTGCTAAACCAGGTAGTACAGCCCCAGCGGCAAAACCAGCCCCAGCGACACCCACCGCTAAAGCTAAAACAGGCAAATTTCAGACCCAGCCTGAACCTGCGACTGCAACACCAGACTTTGATGATATTCCGTTTTAAAGGGCATGGCTGACTACAGCCAGTTAGCTTGATCCAGCAGCGCAAGAGCGTCGATCGTCTGCCTAAGCATTGCGTTGCTCAGATGTTTGGAGCACTTGTTAGCCCGCTTCACAACTGACATTAGAAGGTATATTGACTGCTGCGTTGTTCTACATAATGGTTCAATATGCAGATCCAGACTAATGCCCAAGTGATAGTAAATGCAGGGATTGAAGCCGTTTTTGATGCGTCAACAGATTGCCAGAATTTACCAAAATTCTTCACTGGTTATAAAGGTATTCCTGCCGTTGTGAGTGCAAAAACTGTAGATGGATTGCCCCTTCATGAAGGAAGCATACGAGTCGTTGATAACAGTGATGGATCATCTATTGAAGAAGTTATTGTCTCGTTGAAACGACCTGATACGCAGAGATATGAGTTGGTCAAAGGATTTAAGCCACCATTTTCTTGGTTAGTCTGGGTTGCATCTGGAAAGTGGTCATACGAAACTCTAGATACTAAAACAAGGGTTATATGGGACTTTTATTTTGAGATTCCTAATATTTTTGCTTATCTGGTTTTTCGCTTGGTAGTGCAACGCCCATTTCAACAAGCACAGGAGATTTGTCTTAGAAACTTAAAAAAGTATGTCGAGGATAGTGGGGATAGCATACAAGCTAACCACCCACATGGAGCGGACTTGCAAGATTGACTATAAATAGCGAAGCATGCTTCACAGCCGCTCATTTAGAACGTTCCCACGACTCTTGTTCTTGGAGCGATTGCCAACCCGCCTGCCAGAGCAATTGATCCTTCAAGAGCCGTGCATTGACCCAAAAGCGCACCGTTGGATCGCAGGCAGCCACCATTTCGGCAAACACCCACCGTCCTTGATTTTTGCGATTAGCAACCTGAAAGTGCCGCCAGCCATCAACGGCTTGGTGCGCAGTCCACTTGGATTGCAGTAGGTGCGGAAACTTTTGCTTACGTGGCATACCGCCATTATCATCTACTTTGCGAACGGTTTGCCTGTATCGCTATTTAAGGCACGATCGAACGCTTCTGGTGTGTCGTAAATGTCAAACACTTGATCCATCCCGCTATGCTCAAGCACCATGTATGCCTGCCCGTTAAGTCGGCAAAGCGCCAGACGACCATTTGCCTCGTTCACTTGCTTCAGCAGTAGCACTATTGCCGACAGACCGGTGCTGTCCATAAACATGACGTGTTGAAAGTCAATCAGAATATTGGTGCTGCCATCCTCAAGGGTACGGGTGATGTCGTCAAGCAGATTGCCCGTCGTTGAGGAACTCAAAATTCTTTTGGGATAAAACGTTTGTACAACAGCCATCGATCAACCATCCAGAACTTCTATATCGTTAGATTTCTCAGTAGGCTGGGTCAGCATAAGTAGGAATGTTCTTTACACCGAGGGAGGGACTCTGATTCCTACCTACTCTCCCTCTAGAGACTAAAGACCGAGCCTTAAATAGTCTGTAAACCTCACAATTTGTGGGGTACGGATTGCCCTACCCTCACGTGAAAAAGCTAACTTATTTAAGCAGAGCCCTTAGCCAGAAAGAGGGATGAGAGTAGAGCGACATCACTGTTCGTATAGCCAAACCCGTAGTAACGACAGTAACTGTTCCATATCAACCGGTTTTGTAATGTAATCGGACGCGCCTGCTTCAATGCATTTTTCGCGATCGCCCTTCATTGCTTTAGCGGTTAAGGCAATGATAGGCAAGGTGCGGAACTGCTCTAGCTGACGAATAGCACGCATTGTTTCGTAACCATCCATGTCTGGCATCATGACATCCATCAGCACAAGGTCGAGGTCAGGGTTGTTTCGCAGCAGGGTAATGCCGTCTCGTCCGTTTTCGGCATAGGTCGTTCGGATCTGATACCGCTCCAGCATACTGGTTAGCGCGAAGATATTGCGCACATCGTCGTCAACAATGAGAACGGTCTTGCCCACCAATGCCGGATCAACTTGCTGTAGTTGCTCCAGCATCATACGCTGAGGCGCGGGTAGATTTTCATGCACTCGATGCAAGAACAGGGCGGTTTCGTCTAGCAGTCGTTCGGGCGATCGCACATCTTTAACAATGATTGTGTCGGAAATACGCCGCAGCTCTGTTTCCTCTTGAGCAGTCAGTTCTTTGCCCGTGTAGACGATGATAGGTAGATGCTGAAGCCCAGGTTCTTGTTTAATCTGTTCAATCAGTGCAAAGCCAGCAATATCAGGTAGACCCAGATCTAATACCAGGCAGTCGAAATGACCCATTTTGAGTGCTTCCAAAGCTTCTGCACCCGTGCCGACAGCCGTGCTTCTCACATCGCTATTGCCAATCAGCTCTACAATGCTGTGGCGTTGTGTTTCGTCATCTTCAACAATCAGTAGATGCTTGACCGGACGTTCGATAAAGCCCTTAATATCGTTGAGTGCTTTTGAGAGCGCTTCGCTGCTAGCAGGCTTTTGGATGAAGGCGAGCGCACCAAGCTGTAGGCTGCGCTTTTGCCCCTCCTCAACCGACATCATATGAACAGGAATATGTCGCGTAGCAGGATTATGCTTGAGCCGATCTAAGACTGCCCAACCCGTCATAAACGGAAGTCGGACATCCAGCATAATGGCAGCTGGTTTTAATTCTTGCGCCATCGCTAAGCCCACATCACTACGAGCTGCTACTAGCCCTTTGAAGCCTTGTTGCCGTGCCATATCGAGAAGGATCTGGGCAAAGGCAAGGTCATCTTCAATGATGAGGAGTACCTGATCGTCTGGCTGAATCGTATCGCGATCGTCGTCAATGGCTGGTTCAGTCAGTAGTGACGTAGCGATCGCTTCCTCTTCTTGCAGGTTTGTGAGCTGTTCGCTGTTCGGGAGTCGCTGCGCTGTCTGCCATGGCGAAGGTTTCACTAAACCAGCAGGCTGCGCCTTAAACATTCCTCCCTCTGTTGGATGGCGATCATCAAACAGTTCGCTGTGAGCGTCTGTTGGAGTGTAAGACAGCGGCAAATAAAGCGTAAAGGTGCTGCCTTGACCGGCTTCACTCTGTAGCTTAATTTCACCGCCCAAGAGTTGAGCAATCTCCCGACTAATCGACAGCCCCAAGCCAGTGCCCCCGTATTTACGAGAGGTGGTGCCATCCGCTTGCTGAAACGCCTCAAAAATGACCCGTTGCTTCGCGGCTGGTATCCCTACGCCGGTATCACACACTGCAAAGGCAATGACCGTGTTTGACTGATTCAGTTGTTTTTGGTCACGGCTCCAACCGTGGGTAGCAACGCTAACCTGTAAACTGACTTCCCCTTGCTCTGTGAATTTGAACGCATTCGCCAGTAGATTCTTCAACACCTGCTGGAGGCGCTTTGAATCGGTGTACATCAAACGTGGCAGGTGCTCATCGAGGTGAATGTGGAAGTCTAACCGTTTGGTTTGCGCGACCTGGCGAAAGGTGCGCTCCATATGATTGCGGAGGTCGGTAAAAAGAGTCTGGTCAATGTCCACCGACATCGTGCCTGACTCAATTTTTGCCAGATCGAGAATATCGTTAATGAGAGTGAGCAAATCGCCACCAGAAGCATGAATCGTGCGGGCGTATTCGACTTGTTTGGTGGTTAAATTGCCTTCAATGTTGTCGCCTAGTAGCTGGGCCAGAATCAGCAGGCTGTTAAGCGGTGTGCGTAGCTCATGGGACATATTCGCTAGAAATTCAGACTTGTACTTGGAGGTCATCGCCAGTTGTGTGGCTTTTTCCTCTAAAGACTGTCGAGCTTGTTCAATCTCTCGGTTTTTGCGCTCCACTTCTTGATTTTGCATTGCCAGCAGCTCGGCTTTTTCTTCCAGCTCTTCATTGGTTTGCTGGAGCTGGTCTTGCTGGTTTTTAAGGAGTTCTTCAGAGGCAGTCAGGGATTGTGCCTGTTGCTCCAAGCGCTGGTTGGTTTCAGTCAGCTCCTTCTGTTGCATTTGAAGCTCTTCTGCCAGGGATTGCGATTGCTTCAGCAGTTCTTCTGTCCGCATACTGGCGGCGATCGTGTTGAGGACGATCGCAATACTCTCAGTTAATTGATCAAAGAACGTGAGGTGAATTTCACTGAAGCGACGGAAGGACGCTAATTCGACCACTGCTGTGACTTGTCCCTCAAACAGTACGGGCAACACAACGGCATTCAGTGGAGTCGCTTCGCCCAAACCGGAACTAATTTTGATGTAGTCACTGGGCACTTCAGTGATCAAAATCCGTTCCTTTTCCAGTGCGCACTGTCCGACCAAACCTTCGCCTAAATGGAACTGGTTTGCCAGGTGTTTGCGCTCGCGGTAGGCGTAAGTGCTGAGCAGTTTCAGGAAAGGAGGATGCAACTCGCTGCTTTCCATCAGGTAGAAGACCCCATGCTGCGCCGAAACCAGCGGAGCCAATTCCGAGAGGATGAGCTTGGAAACTGCTTCTAGATCGCGCTGCCCCTGTAGCATCCGCGTAAACTTCGCCAGGTTGGTTTTGAGCCAGTCTTGTTCGGTGTTCTTCTGAGTGGTCTCCCGCAGGTTGGCAATCATCTGGTTGATGTTGTCCTTCAGAATTGCCACTTCGCCTTCTGCTGCCACGGAAATCGATCGGGTCAGGTCGCCCTTCGTCACTGCCGTTGCCACCTCTGCGATTTCGCGCACCTGGGTTGTGAGATTCGCTGCCAACTCGTTCACGTTATCCGTCAGGTCACGCCACGTTCCCGATGCGCCCGGCACTTTCGCTTGACCGCCTAGCTTCCCTTCAATACCCACCTCACGCGCCACTGTCGTTACCTGATCGGCAAAGGTTGCTAGCGTATCAATCATCTCGTTGATCGTATCGGCAAGGGTTTCGATTTCACCCTTCGCTTCTAGCATGAGCTTCCGCTTCAGGTCCCCGTTTGCCACTGCCGTTACCACTTTCGCGATGCCGCGTACCTGCGCTGTCAAATTGCCTGCCATAAAGTTTACTGAGTCGGTCAGGTCTTTCCAGGTGCCAGCTACGCCTCGGACCTCCGCTTGTCCACCCAGAATACCTTCCGTGCCCACTTCA
Organism: Candidatus Sericytochromatia bacterium; assembly: GCA_036703925.1. Classification (GTDB taxonomy): domain Bacteria; phylum Cyanobacteriota; class Cyanobacteriia; order Leptolyngbyales; family Leptolyngbyaceae; genus Stenomitos. The sequence continues at coordinate 1,300 of DATNQS010000631.1, read as the reverse complement.
CGTGCGACCCGCGTTACCTCGGAGGCGAAGGAGTTAAGCTGATCCACCATGACGTTGATAGTGTCTTTTAAATCCAGAATTTCGCCCTTCACATCCACCGTGATTTTCTTCGAGAGATCACCATTAGCAACGGCTTTCGTTACTTCGGCAATGTTCCGCACCTGCGCTGTGAGATTCCCAGCCATGGAATTCACGTTATCGGTCAGATCCTTCCAGGTGCCCGCTACACCACGCACATACGCCTGTACACCGAGTTTTCCTTCCGTGCCCACTTCCCGCGCCATCCGCGTTACCTCAGAGGCAAAGGAACTGAGCTGATCCACCATTGTATTAATCGTATTTTTCAGCTCCAGGATTTCGCCCTTCACATCCACGGTGATTTTCTTGGAGAGGTCGCCATTTGCGACAGCCGTCGTTACTTCCGCGATGTTTCGCACCTGCGCCGTCAAGCTACCTGCCATGAAGTTCACCGAGTCGGTCAGGTCTTTCCAGGTGCCTGCGACACCTCGCACTTCTGCCTGCACACCCAACTTGCCTTCCGTGCCCACTTCCCGTGCCACTCGCGTTACTTCTGAGGCGAAGGAGTTGAGCTGATCCACCATTGTATTGACGGTGTTTTTTAGCTCGAGGATTTCGCCTTTCACATCTACCGTAATTTTCTTGGACAGATCGCCATTTGCGACAGCCGTCGTTACAGCAGCAATGTTTCGCACCTGTGCCGTTAAGCTACCCGCCATGAAGTTCACTGAGTCGGTCAGGTCTTTCCAGGTACCCGCTACACCACGCACATCGGCTTGCACACCCAGTCGTCCTTCGGAACCTACTTCACGTGCGACCCGTGTCACCTCAGAGGCGAAGGAACTGAGTTGATCGACCATGACGTTGATGGTGTCTTTTAGCTCGAGAATTTCGCCTTTCACCTGCACCGTAATTTTCTTGGAGAGGTCGCCATTTGCGACAGCGGTCGTTACTTCCGCGATGTTTCGCACCTGTGCGGTCAGGTTGCCTGCCATTGAGTTCACACTGTCGGTCAGGTCTTTCCAGGTGCCTGCCACACCTTTCACATCCGCCTGCACACCCAGTTTGCCTTCGGAACCCACTTCCCGCGCCACTCGCGTTACTTCAGACGCGAAGGAGTTGAGCTGATCCACCATGACGTTGATGGTGTCTTTCAGCTCCAGGATTTCGCCTTTCACATCCACGGTGATTTTTTTAGAGAGGTCACCATTGGCGATCGCCGTTGCCACTTCGGCAATATTTCGTACCTGTCCTGTCAGGTTGCCTGCCATTGAGTTCACGT